>JAJYOS010000370.1 GCA_021796055.1 Bacteroidota bacterium | reverse complement strand
CGTTTGTGGAATCGCTTCTTACAAGTGGGAAAGTCACTCGATTCAGAAGAAGGTAGTAGAATATCGACTGGTCGGGTTTATTTTCCTGCGGACCCACAATGAAGTAAACCTGGCCGTTTACCCATGCGGTCATGGAAGTGAAATATGGCAGGAGCGGCATGTATTCAAAATGGATCAGTCTGCTATCTGAATAGAAGAAATTGCTATCCAGGCGACAGTAAGAAAGGACATCATCCATCGCCTTATCGGCGAAAGGTTTGTATTTATCGTTCTCGGCCTGGATGAGCGGACGATACTCATCCCAGAGCTGAGCCACGCGCGCCTTCCTGTAGAATTCCGCAAGAAGATTAGGTAGCGTTGAATCTGTCGAAACGATCTCCGCGATATCCCCGGTTTTCTTTGGGTTGTAGCTCCAATGAAAATCTGGAGGACCGGAGGTCAGTAGAGCCGCCTCGTAAGTCTCCAAAATCTGTCCGTGACGCTGGTTGAATGCTCGTATCTTTGCCCGGAAGGTACTGCCGATTCGCCCCGACAAGTCGGCGCGTAACTGGATTCTAATGGGGTCCATGCCGCCTGTTCGCCATTCGCCTCTATTTCCGGAGGCGTTCATCATGGCGTACGCGGTGAAAAGCCTGACGTCCTCCGAGAAGTGAAAAAGGCCTTCGCCAGTCTGACCAAACGCCGACGTAGATGTCATGATAAGAGAAAGGAACAGCACATATATGATGCCCTTTGACTTCGGGGTCTTCTTTTTACCTGTCATTGAAATGTCCTATCGAATTTAACGAAAAAGGATGATCGTGTAATTGTCGTCGCGGCACTCTTCAGTCTTGAACATTGTCTTTCATGCCGGGTGTCATTGAGGGGCGACGATACGAAATGTGTCGTGGGCTGCTGATATCTATCGCCATTGAGATTGAGTTTAATGTCTGGTTCTTGGTGTCGGCGCCTTTTGAGGTGACGGAGTACTAATCGGCGATTGTACGAAGCCTCGGGGTAGCCGAGCCGGGGGCGTGTAAGTTGGTTGTTGAGGCGGTGACACGTAACCCGGCACAGTCTGAGTGACAACCGGCGGCTGATTGTAGCCCTGATAAGACTGGACATAAGGCTGTCCATATGGCTGAGGAGCGGGTACATAGCCTGGCATTTGGTAGCGGAAGCCGTAATATCCGCCATTGCGATAGTACCTGCGATGGCGTGGATACCTCCGGTACGATGCCGGCGGCCGCGCATAAGGAGTGGGGGAGCTCACGAATGTTGTGTAACAGCTGGACAGACCGAGCGATGATAAGATCAAGAGTGAAAAAGCAAGTGTTACTGATTTCACGGTAATTACCTTCTTTCTTCCTGTCTACTCCAACGGCTCAGCATGCCAGAAAGTTCACCAACATTCTTCGAACTCATTACGGCTTTGACGCGTACTCGAGCAGAATACATTACAAGCAGCCGCCGAGAATCTGGTGGGGAGTGATGCTTATATGTGCCCGCCACGCGGAAAGGATATCCTCGATTTATGGTTATCTCAGAGCTCGCTTTACAGCGCGAAGCAGGCCGCAACTCTTTCCAGCACACGGTGCGCCATTGTGACGCACGCCGTTATTTCATGCGAACTTCGTCCGCTTGCGTCATGGTACAGCCCCTCTTCATGGCTGACCTGAACCGACGACGAAGAGTGAAAGACATCAAATTGTATGGACGCGAACGCAAAGAAGGTAAATTAATCGGAAGGAAAGCGTTCGAGAAGAGGCTGAATACCTTCTTCGACAACGGATATTACGATGTCGGCAACGAGCCGGACTTTCTTACATCGTGCCTTTATGATTGGATAGGGAGGCCGGATCTCAGCAGTCAGCAAACCAGGGAGATCATCGAGAAAAACTATAGCGCGAAGCGCAACGGCCTTCCGGGCAACGACGACTCTGGAGCGATGTCGTCCTGGCTCGCATTCCACATGATGGGTATCTATCCCAATGCAGGTCAGCCGTATTATCTCATCACGTCTCCGTTCATTAAGAGGACAATTCTGCACCTGGCGAACGGGGCACAATTTGAAATCGATGCGAAGCATTTTTCAGGTAAGAATGTCTACATACAATCTGCGACACTCGACGGGAAGCCATTTGACCGGGCCTGGATATATCACAAGGATATTGTGAGGGGTGGAACGCTGGTATTAAATATGGGGCCGCAGCCATCGAAGTGGGGAGAAAAGATGTTGCCACCGATATTCAAATAGCATGAAAGAGAAAAGATTTGATAAAATACTTATGAGCATGGATTGAGGATGTTCTGACATTTCAATGAAGAAATCTTCTTCTCCCTAAGGCGAACCCGTTTCAGCAATAAAATGTTGGAGCGGGTTTTCTTTTTTGATGAGAATGGTAAGATCCTAACGAATGGTGATGATTGAATATCTTTCCCCCTTCATTCGACCTGGCATTACGACGATTCTCAATTCAGGTCTTCGTGTGGAGAGCACAACTAGGTGTGAGTTCTGTTCCCAGGAATTTTCCGCTTTTGAAACAAATTGTTGTCCAATGACGCCAATGGCCACCGGGTCGGTCGACTTAAATTTATCGGGTTCAACAAAAAAAACGTTAATTTGTCTCGTTTTCCCGATTAAAGGGCCGTTTAAGGTCTTTCAGACGGAACTCGACATTAATATGATTTGTTAAGGATACGGAAAACTTTAAGTGGGCCTGGTTCAGCAAGCGAGCTGTAGGATGGAACGGGGCCGGATGTCATAAAATTGAACGTGCATCGTAACGGTCATGAGGGGGCCGGTTGGCGATGCGGGTTAAAAGATAAAACAGACGGAAACAAGGGAGATAAATGAGAGCAACGATTATTCGGACCGGTATCATGTCGATATTCCTTTTTGCAGCTTCCGCGGCAGTTGCATTGGCCGGGCCGACTTACAGATCGCAATCTGGATCACATGGTTCGAACTCCGATCATAACGGCTGGCAGTCCGACAATAATGGACGTCAACATAATCATGACTGGAGAGGCTCCGACGAACACGGAAATCGAAATGATGATAAGGGAGGCCGCTCTGACGATAATGGGCATCGTCGAAGACCGTCTCAA
The DNA here is from genome assembly GCA_021796055.1 of Bacteroidota bacterium. The sequence goes on along the minus strand of JAJYOS010000370.1, from coordinate 3,580 downwards.
GTCCCGATTACCGAGGGGCTCCCATTTCTGGCAATCGCCGGGGGCGCGTATGGTATGTACGCTTTGACCAAATACAGAGCCAAGTCGAAAAGCAAGTAGTGCATCTCCTGGGGTGTAGCCTCATTGGATTCGATTTCCTAAGGGGCGCTCAAAATGATCTGCGAGATCGCGATCGAGCTCTGAGTCCTTAGCTGTAAGAATGTCGTTTACGACTCCTCGCGGGCTTAGCGCCAAAATTATTGCATTCTCAATCAATGTAAATTGAATTCAGGACACTGCTATCTTCAAGCCTGGGCCGGCAAGCCTAACTTCAATGAAAGATATCTTTAACCGACTACGTGTCTTCGTAAAGTACAATGCTCCCTTTAAGTTTATTTTCAAGGCACTGGGCGCTTATGCCGTCTGGTATATACTGTATAATATCATTCTCAGCCCGGCCGGCTGGTTCGACTCATGGACGGAACATTACCTGGTGCTGGCGAGCGCCTGGCTGCTCAGTGCGGTTGGATACTCAGTGTTACCCCATGCGAACATTCTATGGATTCATCGCCTTGCGGGGATCGAAGTGTCGAGCGGATGCGACGGCCTCGCGGCAATCGGGCTTTTCATATCTTTCCTCGTTGCTTATCCGGGAGACAAGCGCAAGAGACTCCTCATGATTCTTTCTGGTTCCGTCATCCTCGTGATTGGGAACATCTTGCGAATTTGCGTTCTCACACTCAGCCAACTTTATTGGCCGGACTCGTTTAACTTCTTCCATCTTTATTTGACGGAAGCTGTCTATGATGGAATTGTTCTTGCATTGTGGATCTTCTGGGTCAACTGGGGACGAGTAAAAGGCGGATCTGAAGAAGTTGTGAATTCCTCCGGTGCTATTGGCTAAACCGCTCATCCTCGTAGTGGCGCTTGCAGGAATTTACCTGCTTGTCGTTCGGCCGATTCGTGGAGTTATCGTGCGAGACATGATATACCCTGAAGCTCTGGCGGCAGCTAGTCACAAAGCCGGGACAAAGCTAATAGATTATAGTCCGCAGCGAATTGATGTAGAGGTGAAATTAGGGCAGGCTACTCCAAGACACTTCAACTATGGCGTGGCGTTTGGCGCGTACTACATCATTCCGATAATATTCTTTGTAATAATTGACGCAGACAGGGGCTGGACTATTTTTACAACGCTGTTCCATTGCGTTTTCTTCCTTGTTGAGACCGGCTTCCTATTCATGGGGTTATTGGGAAGCCAAGTTTTCCTTCAAGGAATGGATCTTCTGAGTTACTTTCTTCTTCCGGCTTCATTTGGAATCGTAGCACTTGCCTGGTTTGAAACCAGAGAAAAGCGGAAGGCAAACTCATCGGTCGGGCAGAATCCGGCATTTGGGGAGAGCGACCGGCAGGCGAAACCTGGTCCCTAATCCGTTCGGTGGCTTCCCTGGAAAAAAGCGTCTCTCTTTTCTTCCTGGACCCCATTCTATTCACGAAGTCTCCGTTTCGGAAACAGTTTATGAAATTCAGCAGTGAATGAGGAGTCCGGAAGATTTTCCGGCCGCTAAACCCACTCATAGAATCCATACGCAAGAGTTTTCCGGCGGGCAAAACGTTCAGCTGAATATTATGAATGGAATGAATTAGATTCTAGAAAAAGGAGGGAACGATGAAGCTTCTGAAACTACTTAGTCCTCTACTGATTTTGTCAGCTCTCATGATGGTGGCTTCTGCCTCTTCCGCGCAGCAAAACAAGGTGCGCCTGAGCCTTAAGGCCAGCGTCATGCAGAGAATTGGAGTGAATACAGATATTACGATTGATTACAGCAGGCCCGGAGTGAAAGGGAGAAGGATATGGGGCGGACTCGTGCCCTATGGTTTGGCACCTGGAAATAAGGAATCAAAGGGGAAGCCCTTTCCCTGGAGGGCCGGCGCCAACGAAAACACGACCATCCAATTCAGCAAGGATGTCATCGTTGAAGGGCATGAGCTGCCGGCGGGGAAATACGGCCTCTTCATGATCCCCGGTAAGAAGGAGTGGGTCATCATATTCAGCAAGGACAACTCGGCCTGGGGAAGTTTTTCTTATAATCAGGCGGATGATGCCCTCAGGATAACCGTGAAGCCGGTCGAGGCGCCGCACATGGAGTGGCTGATGTATGGCTTCGATCATCTCGCGGGAACTTCCGCGACCGCCTACCTCTGGTGGGACAATCTCAAAGTGCCGTTCAATATCTCGCTCCCCAAGGAATAATCTATCGACATATTCATACCTGCCAGGATTCCCGCACGTATTTCGTTCGCGGCAGTCCTGGCATGGCCGATCATTAATGCCCGACTGATGTTGGCTAATAAGGAATGAACTTAAATGGGGCGCGACACTCCAGAAAGTTTTTCCGTCTCCTCTCCATCAGGACGTGAAATCCAACTGTTCATTAACTAATTACGCTTTCTCCCAAGGTAGCGTGACCAAAGAAAGTCGGAAGGTAAAACAACGCGTCCATCACTTAATGCCTGGCCGAAGCGTTGGCCTAGCCTGTTTATAAAGACGTCGCGGTTCTGGCCGAGTGAGTCGAGCTTGAAAGTTGCTTCGCCCTCTTCGATCCACACTCCGAAAGCGTCCGGTAGTCCCTTTCCTCCTATAGTGTAGGTTAAGAATGCCGAGCCGAAGAAATGAACCAGCTTTGCGCTGTCACCCCATCTGTCCTTCGGCGAATCGGAAAAGAAATATCGCGGCAGTTTCTTTATTCTTTGAGCGGCCGCGACTGAATCCTCCGAGGGGAGCGGTATCTTAATCCTCCCAAGCAATGGGAACGTCGGTTCAAAGTAAGTCCTGTTAAGCACGGCTATGGAAATTGCGAGCAGGGCAATGCCCACATTATTGTGAGAGAGCTCCATCCCTTTTATGAAAATCATATCGATATGATGAAGCTCAACTTCACGACTCCTGCTTACCGTAGGAAAATTGTCGCTTCTTATGTAGTCTCTGAGTTCGTTCGTGACGCGGATAATGCGCGGTTCAAGAAAATTAACGGGACAACCCGGCCGCGCGCTCGCGGTTCGTGTGAGTAGCGTGGTCGCGGATAACGAAGATATCGCCAATAAGAAAATAAGTCTCAAATTCTGCTGCCGGATATTCATTTTGATGTTACTAAAAATGGCGCGCTGGCAGACAACCGATGTCGCCGGGTCAAAAGCTGTATTTCTTAATTATCTATCCAAAGCCGCTATTAATTCAAGAGCTAAATTTGTCAATGTTACTCGGATTTCTTGAGATGAGTCCAGGTTAACGTGTTATAGATTTGTCGGCGGTCGCTGGGTGAACGGGGCTGCTTGCACTGCGACGTTAGATCGTGCCCAAGAGAAAGCCGAGTAAAGATAAAATATTCGGTTCCGTGAGGTGACCGGAAAACGTGTGCTTTTCGACTCACCCTTGCCTTTGCTTCACGGGGATTCCGTCGGTCACTAAATGAGCTTGTCTACCCACGATCCTTCGGGAAAAATAAGGCATCCTGGCGATACAGTGTTTAAGTCGTGGATTCGATCACCGAACGACGAGAAGCTCGACAAAAGCCTCACCCCCCTTTTTTTATACATGGCC
>JAJYOS010000369.1 GCA_021796055.1 Bacteroidota bacterium | reverse complement strand
CAGGAAGAGACACGGGTGTCAAGGCGTTTTACACCGTCGTCGTCGGTGTGGCAAACAAGAAATTCGGAATTGTGGTTGACCGGCTGATTGGTCAGAAAGAAATCGTGATAAAGCCTCTCGGCGCTTACCTGAAGAACATTCCCGGAATAGCAGGTTCCACGATATTGGGCGACGGCAGAGTAATCATGATAATCGATGCGGGCGAGCTTTTGCGTCTCGTCGAGAAATCGACAAAGGCCGCCACAACGAGCGAAGCGAGAGCCTGAAATGTCTACGATCAGAGTGCTCGTTGTCGATGACTCCGCGTTCATGCGCAAGGCTATATCCATGATGCTTGGAGACGATCCAGAAATAGATGTTGTCGGTACCGCGAGGGATGGGATCGACGCGATTGAGAAAGTGAAGCTGCTCCATCCTGATTTAATGACTCTCGATGTCGAGATGCCCCGGATGGACGGGATCACCGCGCTAAAGAAGATCATGCGCGAAAACCCTCTTCCTGTCCTCATGGTTAGCTCTCTCACCGTCGAAGGCGCCCGCGCGACAATAGACGCGCTCTCGGCGGGAGCAGTGGATTTCATACCGAAGCAACTCTCATATGTCTCGCTGGATATCACAAAGATCAAGGGCGAGCTTATTTCAAAAGTAAAGGCGATCACGCGAAGCAGGTCCGGACAATTCTCGACGCATCTTACAAACAGGATATCGACTTTTCCCAGACCGTCGCAGCTGAAGACATCCGGCACCCAGATCGTCACCATCGGCATTTCCACGGGCGGGCCGTTCTCTCTCCAGAAAGTCATTCCTTCGCTTCCTGTGGATTTCCCCGTCCCCGTCGCGATCGTTCAGCATATGCCGCCGCAGTTTACAAAATCACTCGCGGAAAGACTCGACTCGATCAGCCGGCTGGAGGTATGCGAAGCGGAAGACGGTATGAATTTGAGCAGCGGAAAAGTATACATCGCGCCCGGCGGGCTTCATATGAAGTTCACAAGAACCGGCGGTCTTCCGAAGATTGTCATCTCGAAAGATCCGGGCGACACGCTCCATCGCCCTTCAGTTGATGTAATGTTCTCATCAGCGAACGAAGTGTTCGGGGGACGCGTGCTCGCGGCGGTGATGACCGGGATGGGTCACGACGGACTCGAGGGGGCGAGATTGATAAAGGAATCGGGCGGTAGAATTATCGCGCAGGACGAGGAGACTTCCGTGGTTTACGGCATGCCGAAATCTATAGTGGATGCTGAACTTGCAGACGCTGTCCTGCCACTCGATGAAATCGCGTCCGCGCTCACCTCGGCGCTGATGCCGGCTGTACCAGTTCACTAGCGCGCGCGGATTCGTTCTGCAGAATAATGAAACAGCCCAATCCATGACGACGATTTCCCACGCATGGAGCTAAAGCTTTTCGTCCGATTGCGCGTCTCCCGTAACGTAATTCGGGTTCAGTATGCGCTCGCAGCTATCGCAAAACTTCGCCAGCGGGTTTCTCATTAGTTTCGAGAATTCTATTTCCTTCCTGCAAAACAGGCAATAGCCGTATCGTCCCGAAAAAACTTTCTCAAGCGCCTCGAATAAGTCGAGTAAATCCTCGTCTGCCTTGAATGATTCGACGCGCTTGATGGCCTTTACAACAGTCTCCCCCTGCGATTCGTTCTCAATCAGCGGGTCAGGCACGAACTCCCCATACCGTTCGTATAGTATTGACCTAACCCGGGTGAAGATTTCGTTCCTTAGTATCGCCAGGTTTTTGGCTTCCATTTCGTACCCTCCCTTCTTTGATACCATGATCGTCAAGTCGTTATAGATCGACATCGATATCAGTACCACTCCTGCCGCTGCCCGAAGCAACGCTGGTATCAGACGGGTATGTGAATAGAGCATCGCATGGAACGCTGCAACACTCTTTAGTCCGGAGTATCCAGGCTTGTGTCGATGCAACTTTTACTACATAAAAAATCTCGGTAATTCCATAATGAATGTCAACAGCATGATGAACCGCTAATCCGGCTTCTGATCCGATAGCAAGATCGATGCCGCCCAAGATCAGACTCCCCTAAGAAGCCACGCCAAACTCGTGCAAATCTTCTCCCCGTCCTGTCGCCAGCAGACTCTCAGGAAGGACGTCCACTCTATTTCTTTGCGCGACCCCCTTGCCAATCCAGGCAAGTTCGCTGCCTCCTTCGCCCTCCTTGAAATCAGCCTGCGGAGAACTCAACTCTGCCAGAGGTATTGGACTTTCACAAAGAACTGCTGCTCGGTCCTTTGAACCCCATATGGCAGGGAGTATTTCGTGAATCCATGATTGGACCCGGCGTAAAAAACCGTAAAAGGACTCAGTTTGTAACTTATGAGCGGATCAATCTGGATTTTCTTGGCGAACTGATCGTACTGACCCGTCAACCTAACAAACAACTGCTGAAAGAATTGATAAGCTACGACCCCGCGGCTTATGTAGCCGTCGTAGAAGAGATGGGCATTGTCCATTGACCAAAGCCGCGATTTTGAATACGACACGTCCACCGTCAATTTGTCGGTAGGCTTCAGGACGACTTCAAGCGAAAAGTTGTTTCCTCTCCCACGATCAGGCACATCTTCTCGATAGACGAACCTTCCTATCGATCCGTTGAAATATATCGAAAGTTCGCTGAATGGATTAGAGTTAATAGTGAACTCTGTGCGATATATCCTGCTGAATCCAACACTATGGAAGATCTCGTCATTCAGGGGGAAGTAATCTATCCAAACGTAGGTCTGGCCTTTCAGCTGCAGTTGAACCCCAAACATTGTCCACTTCTCTTTCAGGAAACCCGTATCGTTGAAATGCAGCCCCGAGGAAGTTTGGAGGGAGGCATTCTCAATGAATGAATTCTGAGGATACAGCCAATAGCCCTGCCAGTAAGAGAGGTACCGGTTGTTCGTCGAAGTCACAAACCCATCCTGAGCTTGAAAGGTTGGCGACACTGAAGAGTATTGAAGGTCGAAAGAATAGTCGCGGGCATTACGCTTCAAGTCGACCTGCATGCCACGCCCACCGAAGCTTTCCCCGTCGAAAGCCGCGGTATACCTCGTCGCGCCGTAGCGCCGCTGATCATCGAAAATCGAAAGTGCGTTCAGCTCCTTCGTGTCAGACACAAGCGCCTGTCCCACGAAATAAAAGTTTCCCAGAAACAGTACGTTCCAGTCGACTCCACCAACATAGTTGTGGGCGGCAGTGAAATTCCTTGAAGTGAAAAGCCCGCCTATGAAAGACTCACTGCCGAAATCATACTTGGCACGGACGACATTGCTGAGTGATTTTTCAGAAGTTCCGACAAAATCGCTCCCCTCTTCGCCCGGAACGATGAAGGGCGATTCCCTGTCATAGGCAACGAGATAAGCGACGGAAAACGATCCGGATTTCTGAGTCACCTTCGATGCGGCCAGCGGATTGTTTATCATTCTCGAATAAAAGGCGCTCGCCAGAGTCCCGAAGAGTTCGGCGCCCTCCAGAAAGAACGGTCTCTTTTCAGGATAGAATATGGAGAAAGTGTTATTGACGCTGATCTGAGTCGCATCGGATTCAATCTGACTGAAATCAGGATTCACCACTGCCCCGAGTACCAGGTTCGAAGATGGCGCGTACTTCAAACCGATTCCAGCCCTTCCTTTGAATGGACCACCAATGAAATTGGAATTGGGATCTTCTGCGTCCTCCACATTGCCCGTCTGAGCCGCCATTGCATAAGGGAGAAGCTCGAGGTTATTCGAAGCGGCAATTCCTCCTATACCTTCGATCGTTCCACCCTGGCAGAGGAGACACGGATTGTTGCGGTCAATAGGTGTCCATGTTATTTGATAGCGGCTGTCCCGCGGCATGTTGCGCAAGAACTCGGCGATCCAATGTTGTTTGCCGTCCGACGGAAGTCGGAGGCTATTGAAAGGTATAGCGATTTCTACGGTGTAGCCTGAATCATCAACGTTCCCCGCCGAGTACCACACGCAATCAAAACTCGCGTCCTCATTGTTGCTGGTTCGCATCGCGTCGAATTGGCTTCCGTAGCTGTTTGCCATGAATTCGTATCCGCTTTGCATGGTGCCGTACGTGTCGAGAATCACGCCGACGAAATCATCGTCTGTCATCTTGTCTCGATCGGCTATGTGGGACCTTATCGAGGCAGGTTTGTCGTCAAACGCACGAAATCCAATGTACAGTCTGGACGAACTTAACAGAACATACACAAGCGTCTTCTGGCGCGCGGGTAAGTTTTCTCCGGGCTGGATTTCATAATTAAGTTCCACCGGCGTAGCGGTTTTCCAGATTGGATCTGAGAGCTTCCCAGTCAAGACTATTTCTCGGTCGATCTGCGTCGCGGTCAAACGGAAAGTCTCTGGGTTTTTGGAATTATAAGAGTTCGCGGTCCCGGCATAAGAAAACAGGGAAATTGCAATTAACCAAAAAGGAGCTTCCCGGAAGAAATTGAAACTAATTGCACGATCCAACATTGCCCTGACCTCTTCTTGATTGACATCTTAGCCATACGGAAGCGCGATTGAAAAAGTTACCGGCCGGCGTTAAGCGGCAAGATCAACACGTTCAGATTTGATTTCCAATCCGTCATTCATTGAAGAATTTTATCCTTCACCGATCCGCTATCTTGAATTTTCATCACCTAATATCGATAATAGACCTAAAGAGATGTGCAGGGCAGAGATAAAATTCGCGGGACTGATTGTAAAATGATGACACGTCTCACAGACGTTTTCGGGAACAAGTTCGCGGGAACGCGCCGAAGAGTTTTCGGACTCTATCTGTTTCTCATCTCTGTCAATCTTTTAGTTTGGGCGATCGCGATATCCATGTTCAGCGGTTTTCCACTGCTGATCGGCACTTCAGTGATAGCCTACAGTTTCGGATTGCGCCATGCGGTTGACGCAGACCACATCGCCGCCATCGATAACGTGACTCGTAAGCTCATGCAGGATGGGAAAAGGCCCGCCGGGGTGGGATTCTTTTTTTCACTCGGGCACTCGACGGTCGTCGTCCTCGCGTCGGTGGCGATAGCGATAACCGCGACGGCGATTCAGAAAAACTTTCCGCAATTCCAACATATCGGGGGAATCATCGGGACGCTTGTTTCCGCGGGCTTCCTCTTCCTGATCGCGCTCCTTAACATGTTCATTTTGAGAGATGTCTTAAAAGCTTTCAGGAAAGTGAAAAGCGGCGGCGCGTACGACGAACAGACTCTCGATGATCTTCTCGGGCGGCGCGGACTGATGTCGAGAATTTTCAGACCGTTCTATAAAATGACCAGCGAAAGCTGGCACATGTACCCCCTCGGCTTTCTATTCGGGCTCGGCTTCGACACGGCCACGGAAATCGGGCTCCTCGGCATAACCGCAACCGAGGCGACGAAGGGTTTGCCAGTGTGGTCAATACTGATTTTCCCCGCGCTTTTTACCGCTGGTATGTCGCTCGTAGACACGACAGACGGCGTTCTTATGCTTGCCGCGTACGGATGGGCTTATGTCAAGCCGCTGAGAAAACTGTACTACAATCTCACGATCACTTTCGTTTCCGTCCTCGTCGCGCTTCTCGTCGGTGGTATAGAAGTGTTCAACATTATCGGCGATAAACTTCGACTAAGGGGATGGTTTTGGACGGGCGTCGGTCGTTTAAGCGGGGACTTCGGAATGATGGGATATTTTATAATCGGAATCTTCGTGATAAGCTGGATGGCCTCGACGATTATTTATAGGGTACAGAGGTACGACGAGATCGAAGTCACCACGAGCAAACCGGGCTCCGATCGCTAGTTACATCCACCGATTCATCCATCGATCTGACTTAGATCCCGCATTGCAGCCCGGATGGGCAGCAAAATCATGTTGCGCCAAACCGATTTCGGATCACGAAGCCTACTGAAGGCTGACCCTCAGTCCGCGCCTCACGCTATCCTTGCATCAGGTTGTACTCTTTGATCTTTCTGTAAAGAGTTTTCCTGTCGATACCGAGTATTTGGGCGGCCTTTGACTGGTGCCAGTTAGTCCTCTGAAGCACCTTCACGATATATCGCTTTTCGACTTCGGAAAGCGGCATGTTGTCCGACGCCAGATCGTCTATGAGATCCGTCGACTTCATCTGGAAAAGATGCTCCGGGAGATCTTTGCAGTCGATGACGTCTCCTCCGGCGAGAGCTATGCTTCGCTCAATCACATTTTCGAGCTCGCGCACGTTTCCTGGCCAGGAGTATCTCATCAAACACGCCATTGCCTCATGTGTTATCTGGACATTCTGTTTACCGAACTGCTCTCCGTACTTTTTAAGGAAGTGCTCGGTCAAAATCTGTATGTCTTCAGTTCTGTCTTTAAGATCTGGCACGTGTATGGAAATAACGTTGAGCCTGTAAAAGAGATCTTCCCTGAACTGATCGTGCTTCACCATCTCTTTAAGGTCGCGGTGCGTAGCGGCGATCACGCGCACGTCCACCTTCTTGATGTCGTCGCTGCCTACGGGACGAACTTCGCCGGTCTCGACGACTCTCAGGAGTTTCGCCTGTGAGCCGAGCGGCATGTCTCCAATCTCGTCGAGGAAAAGCGTGCCGCCGTTTGCAGTCTCAAAGAGGCCGCGTCTCGATGTGATCGCCCCCGTATAAGCGCCCTTCTCGTGCCCGAAAAGCTCGCTCTCCAGGAGCGACTCCGGG
>JAJYOS010000368.1 GCA_021796055.1 Bacteroidota bacterium | reverse complement strand
GGAGGCCTTCGTGAGGTCGAGGATCTGTCTTATCTTCCCGGGAAGCCGGTGCATCTCCTCGACAATTTCTTTTCCCTGCTCGGCGGTGATGGTCTTCCTCCTGCGGGCAACGAGAAGATTTATAAGATTCAGCACTGCGAGCTGGGACGTGAACGCCTTCGTCGAAGCGACGCCGATCTCCGGGCCTGCGTGGATGTAGACGCCTGCGTCCGTCTCACGCGCGATAGTGCTCCCGACGACGTTTACAATGCCGTAAACGGGCACCCCTCTTTGTCTGGCCTCGCGCAGTGCGGCCAGTGTGTCAAGAGTTTCTCCGCTCTGGCTGATCGCCCAGACCACGTCCCCTTCCACAAGAACAGGGTTTCGATATCTGAACTCGGAGGCGTAATCGACTTCGACAGGGATTTGGGCGTATTGTTCAAGTATATATTTCCCGACAAGCGCTGCATGCCATGAAGTGCCGCATGCCAGGATGACAAATCTTCTTGCGTTGACGATCTTTTCCTCGACCTCACGAAGGCCTCCCATTTTTGAGACACCTTCATCGTCGATCAATCTCCCGCGGAACGCGTTCAGCACGGTCTCCGGCTGTTCGTTGATCTCCTTCAGCATGAAATGTGCGAACCCGCCCTTCTCGATCTGCTCAAGGTCGAAGGTAAGGTGTTCCGCTTCACGCTCGACAGCCTCGTCATCCAGGTTCTTCAACGAGACATTTGTCCGCGTGATGACGGCGATCTCGTTGTCATGCATATAGATGACATCCCTCGTATGCCTGATAAGCGCGGAAGCGTCGGAGGCGATCAGGTTCTCAGAATCTCCGAGTCCGATCAGGAGCGGGCTTCCGCGCCTTGCGGCGACGAGAACATCCGGTTCGGCCGCCGACAACACGACGATTCCGAACGTACCATTCACGTCCTTCAGCGCAAGGCGGACTGCCATTTCCAGATTCTCAGTGCGAGAGTAAAACTCCTCGATGAGGTGAGCGAGCACTTCCGTGTCCGTCTGGCTCTTGAACGTGTGCCCGAGCGAAGTGAGCTTGGTCTTAAGCGACGAGTGATTTTCTATTATGCCGTTGTGTATGATGGCGATATTTCCGCTGCAATCGGTGTGAGGGTGTGCGTTCACCGTATTGGGTTCGCCATGCGTCGCCCAGCGCGTATGGCCGATCCCGATCTTCGCGGGGCGCAGACCCGACACCATCTTCTCGAGCTTGGAGACTTTACCGGGCGTCTTGGTCACATCGATGTGTTTTTCGCGGAGTAGAGCTATCCCTGCAGAATCGTACCCTCGATATTCAAGTCGCTTAAGTCCCTCGACAATTACTTTGCAGGCGTCTTTATCTCCTATGTAGCCTACGATCCCGCACATATACCGACTCCTCTTACTTAATGGCGATGGCTGCTATCATTCTGCCGCTTGACTCGCCGTCGCGCCGGAAGGAATGAAAATTCCGATCGCAAATTGTGCAGCGGTCACTGACGTCGATGTTTTTCAACGGCACACCCGCCGAGGTCAACTGCGATACCACAGCCTTTTTCAAATCCAGCATGAACTTACCTTCTCTATCGGACGGTTTCAGATTTTCACCATGGAAGTGCCTCGCAACGTCGTCTCCAACCTCGTAGCAACAGACTCCCGCAGACGGACCGACGAAGGTGACCAAATCTTTTGGATTTGAATTTAACTCATTTTTCAAGACATCCAGCGTTTTCCCGACAATATTTCTCGCAGTACCTTTCCAGCCCGAATGTACCGCGGCCGCAATCTTGCGCTCCTTGTCGAAAATCATTATCGGGACGCAATCTGCGACGGAAACTGTAAGGAGTAAATTCTTTCTTCGAGTCAACAGGGAGTCGGTATTAGAAAAGGTCGCCGCGCCATCCGCCAGGCACACATTGTCGCCATGAACCTGCCCTCCCCTGACAGTTGCCGATTCATCGAAGCCCAGAGAGGCGAAAAACTCTCTCCTGTTTTCCGCCTCGGTCGTTCCCGCCGTCCCATTTCGTCTCATGCTGAAGAACGAAGGTTTATTCTCAACCCTAAGGCTGACGGCATTGATCGCTCCCGCATGTAGAAGGAGCTCGGACTGGATGTAGGTGCTGCTCAAATTTTGTTCAGCGCTTTCTGTAAATCTCGCATAATGTCATCCACTTTTTCAAGGCCGATCGAGAGTCTCATCCCGCCCGGATCGATTCCCTTCTTCACCTGCTCCGACGCGGGTATTGCGGCGTGAGTCATGCTTCCCGGATGTTCGACGAGCGTCCTGATATTCCCGAGACTCACTGCGAGCGTTATCGTGTAGGCGTCCTTTGCAAGGAAGTTCGTCAGTTTCTCGGCATTGCACCGGCTCTCCTCCAGGGACTTTCCCTTCACCACAAAATAAATCATCGAACCGGGCGCAAAGTTCCCGTCAAAATCACGCATCTGCTTCCGGGCGAGAGCATGCTGTCGCGATTCCTCGAATCCCGGATAGTTTACTCTTTCAATTTTCGAGTGACCGGAGAGGAACCGGGCAATTTCTGAAGCGCTCTTCTGCTCCTGGCGGACACGCATCGCCAGTGTCGGCAACCCGTACACGAGAGCATCCCAGGCATTCTTCGTCCCGAGTACCGCGCCGAAATCTTTCCTGTACAAAAGGAGCCTGTCCTTGCTCCACGTCGGCCCGATGACCGCGCCACCTACGTCCGTGCCGAATCCCCCAATGTTCTTCGTGAGCGAGTGTACCACGAAGTCTGCGCCAAGCTCGATCGGGCGTTGGCAGAAGGGTGTCGCGAAGGTATTATCAACAACTATACTGATCCTTTGCTGTTTTCGCCTCTTGCTGTTTTCGACTTTCACAATCTCCGAGATGGCACTGATGTCTATCAAATCGAGAGTCGGATTCACTGGAGTCTCGAAATATACGACTCGTGTCGCGGGAGTGATCGCCTTTCTAAGGTTTTCCTGATTAACAAGATCGAGAAACTTTACGTCGATCTGATATCGCGGGTACCACAGCGTGAGGAGCTCGTAAGTGCACCCGTACATCGTTCTGTGCGCGATGACCTGATCGCCCGGCGCGGAAAGTATCCCGAGCGCCGCCGAAACCGCCCCCATCCCACTGCTGAAAGTGACGCAAGCGCCCCCCGACTCCGCCAATGCCAGGTTGTCTTCGAGCAGGTCCTTGTTTGGCTCGCCAAGCCGGTCGTAGATATAAATCGGCGTTTGCTTGGAGACCTCTTTCCCCTCAACAGTGTGGGCGAATTCTATGAAACCCTGCGCACCGCGCTGTGCTGATTCCAGCCGGAATGTTGCGCTTGCTGTCATTGGCGGCACGAGGTGATGAGAGTAATCCCACTTTTCTGTATACCCTTTTCCGTAGATCAGATGAGTTTCGGTGCTGTAATCTTCAGGGATCACGTTATTGGTCTGAACCTTTTTCCGATCGGGATTCTGTTTTGGCTGGGCGCGTTTCATTTCGTTTTCCTTTCTTGGCAGTCCGGAGTCTCCTTTTGGGTTGGTCTCCGGCCGCTTTTTGAGAATTGATTTTCCGGCGTTCGAAATTTATATTGTAAACCCTGCATCACTAGCTCAATTGGTAGAGCAACTGACTCTTAATCAGTGGGTTCGGGGTTCGAGTCCCCGGTGATGCACTATAATCCATCATTTCATTTCGATTTGACAGAGCGACCAGGTACCGAGTCGTATGCGCTGGTACATAATTGTCCTTCCACATCGGATTATCATCGAAACGTAAAATCACTCTATCCCGGCCTCCCTTCAGTCGCGCGACCGCAAAGTCAGACCTCAGCCTTCCTTGGAACGGTAAGACACGAACCGAAAAAAGTCTTCTCGTTTTTCCCTGACGCATCAATGTCAATATACTCGACAGCGGCAACTGGTTTCAAGGCGAGACCAATCTTCTCGGGGAATCGTGCAGGATCTGTGACGACACTTGACACCTGTCTTAAGATCTACTATGGGAACGCAACGACCTCCCCGTCTCGTCGTTGGAGCGGGACGGATCTTCGACTGCGTGACAGAAGGAGCTATGCCCTCAGCAGAGACGGGAAGCGGGGTATCCGAAAGGAATTGAAAGATTTTCTGATACTGATAGGTATGGAGGAGTACGGATTTGGTTTCCGATATCGCCATATAATCGCCATGGGAATGCAACGACCTTCGGCGAACGTCACGTCACCTTTAGAGACGAAGACCGCCAAGTCTTATTAAAATCGCAATCGCACAGGTGGACTCATTTCAGAACCATCATTTTCATCACTTTGCTCCACCTGCCCGCATTTATCCGGCAAAAGTAGATTCCAGATGAAACAAGGCTCCCATTCTTGTTTGTGCCGTTCCATGTCAGCTCAGAGTAACCGGTAGGATAATCGGCATCTGCGACTTGAGCAACCTCGCGACCGATGTTGTCGTAAATCATGAGTTTCACATGCGAGGCTTTCGGAAGCTCAAATGCAATCTTTGTCGATGGATTGAATGGATTCGGAAAATTGTCGTAGAGTTTGTAATCCTTTGGGGCTGAAATTGAGATCTTTATCTCCTTTGCCCACGTCTCTCCATCAGACGATTTTATAGTAGCCGTTAACGTCGTGTCTTTTCCAACTGGAGCTTTTCTGTCAATGGAAAACGTGAATTCTGCATCTTGCGAAAGATCAGGAGCAATACTCTTGATGAGGTATGTGTTTGATTTGAATTTGATCCATGACGGAAGATTACCGAATGTAACAGAGACATTCTTCGCTGCAACGCTTGAACGGTTTTGAATACCCAGTAAGATTGTATTATCGACCGAGGCAAACGGGATTTGCCATGTACCACTGCTTGGGGTTGTGACGCTTTGCGTAATTTGGCCTGGGCTATGCTGAAAGGCTTGCCTGGCGGAATTGCTCCCCGTTTCTTGCTGCTGTAAGAAAGGTGGGTAAGTAACTTTTAATGTCTGTGCGATGGTGCTTTCGGCAATCAGCAATGAAACAATTATGACCGCTTTCATTTGAAGAACTCTCCTTCCCGTATTCCTGGCCTCTTGAGTCAATGCCCCGGCCTTCTTTCGGGCAACCTGTCAATCAAATATTCCCCATTATACTTTAGCAATGCATAAGCCTCGCTTGTCATAATCGGATGTAGTCCTCGCGCTTCCAACTTCTTGCTAAGATTATTCAAAAGTTCCACTTCCATCACAAAAATTGCCAGGTCTCTTCTTGCACCAACGGAATCTTTCCTGGAAAGTTCGGCCCGGGCTTTATCCAATCTTCTGTCCAATACCTTGATTATTCCAATATTCCAGTCGCGGTCGAAGCTCCAGTCATTATCAGGCTGCCATCTCCGGTACTGCTCGAAGTCTCCTTTCTTGTACCAGTCTTTGCCGTTCATCGTCTCATCGCAGTCTTTCCTGTGACTTTTGTCGTTTCTCAGCCAGCCAAGTGCGGTACATTGATTCTTACTGGAGATTTGCGTGTCGAGAAAATCAAGCAGAACAAACTGGACCGGCGGATTGCCCACGCCTACCGTCTTCGCCGAAAAAGAATTTGTGATTATGTCATTATACATATGTTGAAGATATTTCTGAGGATCAATATTGGAGGACATATCCAGGGGCTGGTGTGGGCCTTGCGCGTAGTATGACACTACGATGGGAAGTCCTTGCGCGGAGTAACTGAAGGCACATGGCTTGGAACCAGGGGACAGCATAGCACTCTCATTCGATGTGAAGCAATCAACAAGAGGTCGGTCAGTCAATCTACCCCCTTGCCAGCCTTTCGGCGGTACAATATTATAGACAGTGTCAACTCCCGCATATATGTAAAAAGACTGGAGCTTCTGCCGGCTAGATGCAGCATTCCTCAGAACGTAGGAAAATCTCAACTTTGAGCCGGCGTTTCTCACATTAGCACTGACGGTAGTACTGAGATTATTTGCCGGCGTGTAGGTTTTGCCGGCCAGGCTTGGAGAATTTGGCCACTGGCCGTACAGGTTGCCGTTCCAGCTGTAGACGACGCCGAGAGTATCTCCGCCGCCACAGCCAAGTATTTCGCTTACTCCGGCGCCATCAACATCGTGAATCTCAAAAGAGCATGAGGATTCCAAAGTGGTGGCGCCGTCAGCGTCCCGTTCGTTTATACACTCTGCGATGCTCCCATCCCAGCTATATACCCAAGCGTTTTCTCCTTGAGGTTGAGCACCGTTTTCGGAGAAGTATGCGACAATGTCCACCTTATTTCCACGATTAAGGTCGTTCGTTGCTAAGAACCCCTGGTCGCCTAGCAGGTAGTCACCATAATTCTCGGAACCCGGAAGTCGCCCTGAGATCCAAATGATTTGGCTGTCCTTAAATATTCCGATTACATATTGCCCGCTCTCGCCTTCGGTTCTCACCAGAAACAAATAGCAATGCTTCAAGGTCCCGCAGGGGTCTCGGATATTTCCGTCCGACACCCTTGGATTTCCAATCGACGAATCCACATCAATTATTTCTCCCACTCTTTGATAAGGGCCGCCATCATACGTCGCAAGCAGCGAATTCAGTTGAGCCCTCGCCGCATGGATTCTTTCCTGCCTCGTCTGACTGAAAGCACTGACGTTCAGCAGCATGAAACACATCATCGAGAAACACAAAGATAGTCTCATATTTACTCCTTTACGATGACCCAAAGTGAATCGCTGTCAGAAAGCGGATAACCTGACATCATGGT
>JAJYOS010000367.1 GCA_021796055.1 Bacteroidota bacterium | reverse complement strand
CGGCGATCTGAAATGACCGACCATCCCGGATTCCGTCCGTGCCTTCACGAAGTCGGCGCCTATGCCCACCCATCTCCCGTAGCTGTTCGCAGCCACAGAGCTGTCTTCCAGGACATAAGCGGTGCCGCCGCCCGACAACGCAAAATGTTTCGAACCTGAAGCGTCGAACAAAACCCTGAAGTCGAAATCCGATATACTGTCTGCCTGTAGTCCGACGACGAAGGTGTTCACCTCATCGAGGAGCGTGAAAGTCTCCGTCACACCCGACGGATACTTTCGGACCAGCCGGTCGGGATACACTGTCACTTTCGAGTCGGAGCGATCGAGTTCCTTCCCGTTTACCGAGATCGAGTAATCTTTAAGCACGGGATCGTTGTAGACGGTCCATCCCTGATACGGCGCGTCATTCGGTCCACGGACTTCCCCAAAATAAAAACCCGCTACCTTATTGGTATAGCTGTACCACTTCGTTCCGGCCTTCGCAGTTATGCCGAGGCTGTCGATCTGGAGCCCCTGATATTCAGCTCCTATCGCTGCGGGCTTCCCGCCGTGGTTCACAGCCCCGGTGAGAAGAAAAAGGGCAATCAGAGAATACATAGATTTCGCCTGCTGTGTTTTTTAGATGTGAACGCTGGTGTTGGTGAAGTGTGTCTCGCTGAACCCGTGCATCGCTACTGCTGCATCTGCACGTACCTCTGCCAGTCCGGGTCGCTTACTTCTCCACGCATAGTCGAATGGATCAGTTCGTAATCGTTGAAGCCGGTGCGGTCGACAAAGACGAAGATCCCACCGCCGTTTCTTGAGTTATACGACCATATTTGATAGGGTTTGTTGTTGGCGGAATTAGGATGCCGATCTATTTCGTCCGGGGCACCGTAATCGATATAAACCCGACCGCGATCCGTCATCCAGCCCGGTTTAAAAGCGGTCTTAAAGTTTACATTTGCGTATTTGAGCCGTGCTTCAAATCTGGGCCACGTGTTGAACCCGCTTGAATCGCCGTTTCTTCCCGGGGCTGCCCAGAACTCGGCAAGGAACCGTCTCTTGCCATCGATCGTTGTCAGCTTCTTGTATTCGCTTGTCTGTTGAGGAGTCTCGAGATAATTAGCCGCATGGAAAATCGCGTCGAGGTCTTGTTCGCCCATGGTAAAGAAAGGAGAAGCAAAGACATTCACTGTCTGAGCACTCGCGATCACAGGTTGTTTCACGTAAGGATTATAAACAAAAAAGTAGCTGCTTGAAGATGCTGTCTTTCTGTCGATTGAATCTGCGACCGCCAGCTCCAGGGCGAATTTCCCGGACGGCAGGTCCGATATGTTTATCGAGCCCACCTCCACGACATCGGACGCGGAGCCCGACTTGAGAGTCACGGATTTCTTGACAACCCGGCCGTACGTATCCATGACATTCCATGAGACTGCATACTCTGTCGTGTCGTTCAGTTTCCCGAGGCCGTAAACCTCGCCATAATAAGAGACCACCGGCATCCCCATTCCATATACGGCTTTCGGGTTGGGGACTACGTGGAGAGTGTTCTTGTAATATGGATCGTCTTTGGAAGCGGAGGCTGAGATGTCGCTGCACAATTCCACACCGGATATGGAAAGGGATTTGTCGCTGAGCGGACGGACTTTGATGAGCATTTCGGCGCTGTCACTCGCCGTTCCCGAATCGCCCTGCGTGGCAAACACGGTCGCGAGGTAATCACCCGGCTTGAACAGGAGCCGCGTAACGGTGACGAAAGTGGAAGCATCATGCGCCGACTGCGAATCGGCAGCCTCTATCGGCACACTGTCCGTTATATAGAATGTCGAGTCAGCAGCGAGGTTCTTCAATCGATATCTCAATTCGACGACAGAAACGAGCCGCCCGTCGGTGGTTGCCGCCTTTCCGGCAGAGTGAAGGCTCAGGTTTGCCGGCGAAATAGACACATATATCTCTACATCGGTCATCGTTGCGTCGTATCTGAACTCTGCATAGTTGATACCGGACAGAAGTCGGCTCTGCGCGAGCGCGCAGTACGGACGGGCTGAAAGCAAAAGCCCCAACGATACTGCTATATTTCTTAATACTCTTGAACTCATCATATCCTCCAGCTCAAAGATAAATTGACCATAAAAGGCAGTGAATATTCTACGTCACCATTTACATTGTTAATATAAAACACATTCTTTCTATTATAAATGTTAATCACCATCAGCTCAGTGGTCCAATCGATCCCGAAGAGCATCGCTTCATAAGATGCGCTCAAATCAAGCCGGTCGTAAGCGGGCATCCGTGCGCTGTTTTTCCGACCGAACACTATTTGATTCGAACTCCCGGCATCGGTGTAACCGGATAAATTATTCGGGTCAAGATGTAATTGAGGATAGAACCCGGAAAGAGGAGTGTAAGGCAGTCCCGAGCCGTATTCCCAGTGTGTGCGCAGCCAGAACCTGCTGAAAGGCTGCCAGCCGAGGGTCAGGTTTGCCTGGTGGCGTCTGTCGTACCGCGGGGAAAATGTGAAGCCGCCGGAGGTATTCGTGACTCTTGCAAACGAGTAACTCGCAGTCAGGTAGAACCCCTCTATGTCATACTGTGCGCTGAAATCGACGCCGTACGCTTTACCCGTACCCATGATAAAATCAGGGTCGCTGGCATCGACCTTGTTTTGATTGACAGTTACCAGTTTTGTGAAATCCTTGTAATACAGCTCCGTCTTTATATTCAGCACATTGACCGGCATGAACTGTCCCCCGAGGATATAATGGTACGCTTCCTCGTCATCAAGGTTGTTGTCGTTCTGCGAAATCGGGACCATTAAATCGAACGGTGTATAGATGTTATCTTCATTATTAAGGCTGATTATCCGCTGATGGTACTCGCCGGTGGCAAAATAGAGCAGCGCATCGTCGCTCAAATGATAGGTGAATGTCGCGCGGGGATCGGCAATGTACCCCTTACCGGCACCTGTAGCATATTCGAAAGTCCTGGAGAGATCGAATCGAAGGCCGAGCTCGACTTCAAGATTCCTGACAAGTTCCCACTTATATCTCCCCCAGAAATTCGGTTCAACCTCCTGCTCGTCCACCGAGAGAGGATTTCCATAGGCATTCGTGAACGTGAAATCATAACTCGGGAAATTGAAGAGAAGCCCAAAATCAAGCCGTGAGGTTGAACTTATGAAATATGTCAGGTCGCCGTAGAAAGCAGGGTCGAGTATCTGGTCGGATTCATAATAGAGATAGCTGGATGCGGTGGGGATCTGCTCGGACTCGTATGTGGAACTGGACACCGAGAAACGAAAGCTGTACTGGTCGCTGAACAGATAATTCCCGGAGAAGGAAAAACCCGAATCTCTCCAATGATAGTTGGGATCTGTCGCATTCCCGCTCCATATATGATCCCCGGTGGACAGATATTCGAAAGATAGGTGACCCGTCGAGGTGAAATTCGAAGTGATTTTAGCGAAGCCGTCGAAGAATTCGAAAGGCATATTGCGGTTGAAAAATCTGCTGAGTGAATTCTTGTAGAGTGATGTCCGAAAGAACCCGATAAAGCTGGTGTTGGCGCCCATCATCTTGAATGGGACAGGGCCGCTGAGCATCACGTCCGATGACAAGAGGTCGAAGCTCCCTGCGCCCGTGTAATTTTTCGTGTCGCCGTCCTTCGTCTCGATGCTAAGGACCGACGACAACCGGCCGCCGTATTCCGCCTGAAAACCGCCCATGCTCATATCCGCAACTTTAACGATGAGAGGATCGATAAAGCTGAACAGACCGAAGGCATGGAACAGATTGTAAACCCTGATGCCGTCGATCGTCACAAGGTTCTGATCCGATGCGCCACCTCTTACATAATATTGACTCGAGATGCCTCCGATTGTGACTATACCCGGCAGCTGAGTTACCGCCTGTACCAGATCATTCCTCAAGAGTCCGGGCACCTTTGCGACATCCCTCCCGTAAAGGATTGTCGTGCTGGGTGCCACGGGCGTCATTTGTCCCTGGCTTTCTCCGGTCACCTCGACAGGAGCAAACGTCCTCGGCTCCTGTCTAAGCCCGAACATAACGATTGCGACCGGGTTGTCACTCCTGATCTCAAAGACTCTGGCATGATAGCCGACCGCACTTACGACCACTTCCCTGCACGTGTCAGGTATTTCAGGAAGTACAAAATAGCCGTCCTCGTTAGAATAAGTTCCGATCGATGTCTTCTCCACCCTTATAGCGGCGTAAGGAATTCTTTCTCCGGAAGCGGAGTCTACAACGGAGCCGCGTATAGTGTAAGTCCCCCCCTGAGCATTTGCGATACTTACGAACAAACCGAGCGCGGCAGTCAAAAGAAAAATAAAACGACACGCATGAACCCGAGACACCGAGAGTCCCACTCTGGCAATGTTTTTTCCGAGAAGAGTCACCTGGATACTACCGGCGCCGCTTGATGCTGTCGGCGGCAAACCGATCATCTTCTTCACACTGCTGCCATCTGCGGAACTGACCCCGGGACGGTGTAACGGGCGAAGGACGAATCTCCGGTAATGTATCAAGGATAAACCTGAATTGTTAACGAGTCCTCGGCTGCGCTCCCAAAGAAGCCGAGTCCATTTTTTACATTTGTGTAAACCGGTTTTTCGGTCTGCATCGTGAGTGGATCGTTGAATCCGTTAGCTATGCTGTAAAAATCGTAAAGGGTCGCGTCGATCTGCACCAGCCTTAACACAGCTGTCACGGTTCCGGATGTAATTTTGCCGAGCGCTTGTGAGTAAGCGCTGGTGTAGGCGGAGAGTTTGAATTGGACCTGGGTCACCGCGCCATTGATACGCAGGAAGGATGAAGTTGTATCTTTCTGGTACGAAGGGTTCACCTCGATCTCGCCGGAGACAGGGGTGTTGTCCGGGCCTGTGCCGCTGTAATCCAGAACCATGGTCAATCTGATAGCAGACGTCAAAGCCGACGGATAGATAGTGAACTGAGGATCGGGCTGGCCGCCGGATGCCGGATCACGCATAACGCTGGTTGTGTAATAAGAAGGATAGATAATTCCGCTGTCCAACACGGTCACGCTTGACGTGCACGTTAAATAACCAGGTGCATGAACGGTGAGATTGAGATTCGTACCCGATGCCAGGACAGCCCTGCCGGTCAGAAAATTCCTGCCGCTGACGTATTCGGAGGCCAGCGCTGTGGTTTCTCCGGATGTCCCGTTCACCAATGAGCCCGACAGCCCGGCAATCTGTTCGGAGTTGGACGTATCGTTGACCGGCGTCTCGCTGTTTGTTTCTATCCTCACGACCAGTGTGGAATCTCCCCGAAAAGCGATGCCGTAAACAACCAGTTCAGGCGAGAATACTTGTTGAGGTTGAAATGGAGAATTGCAGGCCTGGAGAACAAGAACGCCAAAGATGGAAAAGAGGATTGGCAATCGAAACGATACGATTCTCAAATGAATCCTTTGGGTACTTAGCCGTAAGTCAATTATGGGTTTCCACGGACCCGGAGGTTTCTCACCGAAACAAAAAAGCCGCCGGTGCAAAGTGCCCGGCGGCTCCCTCGATTTCTTCGTTCAGGAATATCCCGAAGGGAGCCCTTCGGGATGATGCCTTCACATTAGTTTAATCAAAAAGCGATATGGAGATCGAACAAATTATTGGCGCCGAAATACTTCGCAGGAACATAGGCATAACTGAACGAGATTCCTAGACCGGTCAGTTTTGTCAAGTCAATTCCGGCACCTGCTGTCGTACCGTTAAAAATGGAGACATTACCGGTATTCTGGCTGAGGGCGACACCTGTCCGGCTGAAGAGGTAACCGAGCCTTACAAAAACCGTGTTCAGGTAATTGTATTCCGCGCCGAATCTGTATTCGTCGATGCCATAGTTGTTGTTCTCGAAGGTGCCCATAACTCTCACGGAATTATCCTCGTCCAGCGCCCTCCGGTAACCCAAGCCGATGTCTATGACCGAGGGGAGTTGGAAGGATGCGGCTTGCAGTTGATAGTACGTCAGGCCGACATTCGCGGTCGGTATCTGAGCTTGTACATTCAGGCCGGATCCGCCGTACTTCATTTCAGTACCGATGTTCTTCACGGTCACACCCATTCCGAGTCCGTTGATCCCCACAAGATTCTCGTATTGGATGCCGACATCAAATCCGATACCTGCGGAGCTGACTCTGCCGAAACTCTCTTCGATCAGGTTGATCGTTCCACCGACGCTAATCCTGTCCGTCAGCTTCTTCGAATAAGTCAATCCGCCGATGAAGAAAGTGGGGTTTATCTGCTGACCGTTCCCGTCCGGTTGATTTTCAGTCGTGACATTGATGGTCCCTATGTCGAAAGACCGGAGCGAAAGGGCTATGGAGCCAAATCCGAGCCTCCCACCGACGGCAAGGTAATCGACACCTATGCCTGCGATATACTGTCTGTAGGAGAAAAGCGCACCACCGGTCCCGGAAGCCATATCGAGGCCGGCAGGATTCCAGTAAATGGCGTCAACGCCGGTTACGAATGCATTGGCAGCGCCCGCCATCGCCTCATACTTGGCACCGACCGGTATCAGGAGTTCAGGTGCCGCCGAAGTTCCCGCGCGGTCCTGGGCAAACACAGGAGACGCTGCAAGCGTAAGCGCCATCAAGCTTATTGCAAGTAAAACTCTTTTCATATTCTACTCCTTTGTTAGTTAGTCAGGCCGTCCCGCCACCGCGGCGGGA
>JAJYOS010000366.1 GCA_021796055.1 Bacteroidota bacterium | reverse complement strand
AGACGGTACTTTTTTCTGTAAATGTTCACAAGCGAACGTTCCGGCGGCAATATCGAATCCAGAGACTTGATCAGGGGACGCGGATGGGTCAAGAATTGATGCTCCGGTGTGTTAACTGCGAGCCCATCCACCGCTTCAAGGCGGCCGCCTCCCTCAATACAGCGATGCAGATCCACCACCGTATTCTCCCCTTCACCGACCACGACTGCATCAATCGTCGGTAGAAAGAAATCGATGGGGCGAAGGGAAGGATGATGGCCGCCGACGAAGACAAAAATGCGAGAGTCGACTTCCTTGATCATCCTGGAGAGAGCGACGGTGGGCTTGTAGTCCATTGTGAAACTGGACGTCAGTCCGCACGCACGGATATTGTCTTCGGACAGTCTCCGGACAAGTTCTTCGGTCGATGCGAACCTCATATCAATAAATTCAACGTCGGCCACCGATTTAAATACAGCCGCGAGCGATTCGAGGCCGAGGGGTTCCACGGCGCCGAAGGGGCGCGCAAATCTATTCGCGCTTATTCCCGGTTGAATCAAGAGAATTCGCATACACAATCGGCATTCGATCGATTCACGAGAATTATACGGGATTCAGCGGGAGTTTCCTAATCCTCTGGCGCGATTTGCGCACGACTGTTCCACCTCGGCAACATCGGCGCCAGGCAGATCTACTCCGAGGTGATCAGTGTTTTGCCCGGACGACTATTCCTTTCCTGACCCACCGGGGACAACTAGATGTCTCTCCAATTGTTCCACCAGACGAAGAGGCGCGAGACCTGCATTATCAAGCTCACTGTTCACCCTGGCCAGGCTCCCGCTCTTCAGCTTCAGCCAAATCTCCTCTGAAGAGGAAATATTGCCCTTCAGGACTTCATATGCCTGTTGCATTTGTGAGGTGGGTTTCCGGTCCGCACTCATGACATCTTCTTCGAGCCCCGCCAGTTCTCCGTCTTTCATTGAAGCGGAGAGCGAGTCAATTCCTTGAGAGAAGTCATTTATCGATTGCTTTATACCGGAATTCAAACTTGGAGAAGATTCCAGAACGGCCAGCTGAGCCTTCAGACTATCGAGAGAAGTCCTAAGCGCGCCCGCATCCGACATCGTATTCCAAACATCAATTGCAAGAGCCAGCTGGTTCCTCAGCGCCGACTCACTTACCTGAACCCTCGGGTCCATATTAACCCGAAGCATCCGAGTGTAGGATCGTCCATCCACCTTGAGCACGACTTTATATTTTCCCGGAAGAACAAGCGGGCCCTCAGGCTCTGCAGCACTGTGGAGGTTGGCAACCGCCATCGTATAGCCGTGAGCATTCGACGGGGGCGAAGCATAGCGCAGATCCCAGGCAAACCTGTTAAGGCCCGCATGCGAAGTCAATGGTTTGAATTCAGGAAGCCAGGCATCCATAAAGTACGGTGGATGATCCGGGTTAGGCGGCACTTCCCGGCTCGAGAAGTGGTTCACGAGATTTCCGTTATCGTCGAATATATCGAGTGTGACCTGGGCCGAGGCAGCATTCCTAAGATAATAGTCGACGATCGCGCCCGCCGGAGGGTTCGTGCCATGGGGTATTTCCGGAGGGAGAGGAGTGTCCGTGTTCACGCTCCGTCTGATCCGGACCGCCGTCTCGGGAGCAAAAAGATGAACTTCCGAGTTAATCACTTTCGTGTCCAACTGCTCAAGGGGCGTCAGGTCGTCAAGGATCCAGAACGCCCTTCCGTGTGTGGCAGCTATGAGATCATTGTTGTGCACGGCGAGATCCCGCACCGATGCTTCGGGAAGATTCAGCTGGAGAGACTGCCAATTGTCGCCGTCATCGAACGACACATAGACTCCGGTTTCGGTTCCTGCGTAGAGCAGTCCTTTTTTCGCCGGGTCACATCTCACCGCGTGGACGTACGACATGGGGCCAATACCCTTATCAGCACGCGTCCAACGTGCTCCGAAATCGGTTGTTCTGTAAATGTATGGAGCGAAGTCGCCCAATCTGTGTCTGTTAACTGCAGCGTAAGCTTCGCCCGCGTCAAAAGGGGAAGCTTCGATCAGACTGATTTTGCTCCATGGAGGAAGGCCCTTCGGAGTCACATTTGTCCAATGGCGACCTCCATCTTTTGTAATATGTATCAAGCCGTCGTCGGAGCCGACCCATATCAATCCTGCGCGTACAGGTGACGGTGCCACTGTATAAATAACTCCCCAGCCGACGTGGGATGTGTCCCCGACAGCTTGCTTCTCCCCGGCCCGGGTAAGATCCGGACTGATTGCCTGCCAGTGGAGTCCACCATCCCTGGTTTGCAGCAAGACTTGAGCTCCAAGATAGAGGATGCGCGGATCACGTTTGTCGAAGACGATCGGTGAAGTCCACGTGAAGCGGAACTTTCTCTTCGGTGCCGGAGTATAAAAATCGGACAGGAGCGAAGGGGAGATGACCTGAGACTGACCTGTAACACGGTTGAACCTGAAAACCCCGCCGTAAGTATCTCCTCCGTAGACGATGTTCGGATTCAGCGGGTCGGGGGCGATATAGCCTGCTTCGCCTGCTCCAACCGGCATCCAGTCTCTGAACGTGATTTCCCCATAATCGCTTCTGCTCGCGATACAAACCGTTCCCGCGTCCTGCTGGGCTCCGTAAATTCTGTATGGGAAATTGTTGTCTGTAATGACATGATAGAACTGAGCCGTCGGCTGGTTGTACCAGCTGCTCCAGGTTTTTCCGCCATCGACACTGATGACGGTACCCTGATCGCTGGCAACTATCATACGACTGTCGTCGGTGGGGTCGACCCACAAGTAGTGATAATCGTCTCCACCGGGAGATCCCTTGATCGCCGTGAAGGTCTTACCGCCGTCCGTGGAACGCATCACAGACCTGTTAGGAATGTAGACGGTCTGCGGGTTTTGAGGATCGACAAGCACCGTTCCGAAGTACCACATCCGTGTTGTGATGCGAGGATCTGTGCTGAGAAGCTGCCAGCTTTGCCCGCCGTCGGATGAATGATACAGACCGGAACCGGACTTGAGCGTGCTCACGAGTGCAAACACATCCATACCCTTTGAGTTTGCGGCAACGGACACTCCGATTCTACCGTACGGTTTCGCTGGAAGGCCCTGCGTTTCGATCTCAGTCCACGTTTTCCCTTCATCAGTCGACTTGTAAATTCCGCTTTCACCTCCCTGGTCAGGTGGATACTGGCTCCAGGCCGGCCTGCGAGCCTGCCACAACGCGGCATACACGATCGCCGGATCGCCGGGATCCCATGCAAGGTCAATTGCTCCCGCATCCGGCCCTTTATAAAGGACCTTCGACCATGTCTTGCCGCCATCACTCGTCCGGAAAACACCTCTTTCCGCATTCGAATCGTATCCGTGACCGAGCGCGGCAACCAGAACAAGGTCGGGATTCGCCGGGTCGATCAGAATCTTTCCTATCTGACGCGTATCCTCGAGACCTACATGTTCCCAATGAACTCCGCCGTCGGTGGATTTGTACATACCGTCACCGTAAGTCATATCGGAGCGCATGTCAGCTTCGCCGGTGCCGACATAGATGACGTCCGGGTTGGAAGCAGAAATCGCCAGCGCACCGATGGATGGATTCATCTGGCCGTCCGAAATTTCACCCCATGTCAGGCCGGCGTTGGTCGTTTTCCAGACTCCACCGTCGACGGACCCGAAGTAAAACGTGTATGGATTTCCGGGAATGCCTGCCGCGGCGAGTGCGCGTCCAGCCCTGAAGGGACCGACAAGCCTCCATCGCATGGCTGCATAAGCCTGCTGCGGAATATCCTGTGCGAACAACGTTTTCGCTGCTATAAAGAAAATTACCAGGAGCAATCCGCTATAGGCGGCAAATGGAACGGTGAAGGATTGCCGACCAACCGGACACGATTTTCTGGCCCTACTGAAACGAGGATTCGATTTCAATTCTGATTTCCTTTCGTGTTAGTGCTGCCTCTAACTCAACAAGATCGATGACTCTTAGTCGTCAGGGTCCACCGTAATCATTAGAACCTCCACATCGGATGACGGTGGGATCGGAAACTACGAGAACATCTCGACGGATGGTCCCGCCAGAAGAAGCGTGGCAAAATGCTCATTCCAAAAATGGTTTTAACCGTACTGCGTTTGCCGAGTTCATTTGGAATGGCACCAGACAACTAAGAAGCAAAACGCATTTACACGCTGCTATGTTCCGCAGATATAAGTATGATCTGGTGCACCAAGGCAACCGGCCTAAGCAGCGGCCGGGAGATTGTCGGATTATCAATTTCTCCCGGCGAGTCACCAAAAGCTGCTACTGATTTGCAGGAAGGATATCGGAAAGATGATTCAGGGCCTTTCCGATCGTCTTCCGGTCACCGGATAAATTCATTATAGCTCCCCGCATTCCGGCAAGTTCGAGGGTGAGCGTTTGAAGGCGGCTCTCAGCGGAGTCAGGAAAAAGGGTAAGAAAATCCCCGGTCTGTGCGGCTTCGATAAGAATATCAGGCGACCAGTCATCGGGCCAAAGGTGGTTTAAAATGTTCATCGCTTCCTTAAGACGGGCAATTTCGCCGCGCACCCCGTCGAGGAGCGGCGAATCAAAGGAACCCGGGAACTCGAATGTCAGCATGACTCTTCGACTAACATCGAACGGTCCGACTTTTACTACGGTTTCGAGTTTGTCTCCATCGTAACTCCAACCGCCTTCACCATATTTGATTTCCTGACCGTTACACGCAACTCTGACCGGCGGAAAGACGTTCATCAATTGAACGACGTAACTGCGTTCTTTCTTCATCCCTTTATAAGATCCTACCGCGGGGTCGACCATGATATGGATGATGCGGTTGTTTTCGGTATGGTAAGTAACCGTCGTCCTGCTGTATTGATCATGCCGGTAGCCATCCGAGTTGCCCTCGTCCTCGTAAACGGTGCCTGAGCCGGTCTGGGCGGGAAAGATTCTCAAGACGAGCGGATCGACACTTCCAATATCCGCTTTTTGTACCTTGGTTTGCATCGGAATAACCGCGCCTTCCCGGACAAAAATCGGGATTTCATCCAGCGCGTAATGTCGCTCGACCACTTTTGGTCCTTGAAGCCGCTGTCCGCTGTACCACTCTATCCATGTTCCCGGCGGGATCCAGACATCCTCAGCCGAAACCAGCGAATCCTCAGACATCGGATCAACCACCGGAGCAACGATGAGATCATTCCCGAAGAAGTATTCGTCACCGAATTCATACGCTTCATTCGCATCGGGATACTCATAGTAAAGCGGGTGAATCATCGACACACCCGTGTCGTAGGCGTTTCTCGACGCAGTATAAATGTACGGCAGCAATTTATACCGGAGCAGGAATGCGTCCCGCATCGCCTTCGCGTACGGATACGGATACGCCCAAATTCTTCTTTCCGCATCCGCGTTTCGCGTTGTGTGAGTCCTGAGAATCGGGCTCATAGCTCCCCACTGAACCCATCGTGTGTAGAGTTCAGGCGAAACGGTGCCGGGGATATGTCCGCCGATGTCGTGACTCCAATAACCGAATCCGACATTCGCCGCTGTCGATGTAAAGTAAGGCTGGAACCGCAGTGAAGACCAATCCGTAATCACATCGCCGGAGAAGCCGATCTGGTACCGGTGATCTCCGAGGCCTCCCCATCGCGCCAATATTATAGGCCGGGCGACTCCTTCACGCTGCATGTCGGTATAGAAGGTATAATTGAGCCACCAGGTCGGGTTCAGGTTTTTTATTTTCGTCGTGTCCCATTGCTGCCAGTCTATCCACCAGAAGTTCACCCCCATCTTTTCAAGCGGATGGAGGACAAGATTGAAGTAATTCTCCGCGAACTTCTTGTCGGTCGGGTCGAATGGAATATACTTGTTAGAGGCAGGGTTGATTCCCATCGCGCGTGCCATGGCCGGGTAGCTCTCCTCCCATGGTTGAATACCCGATGCCGGGTGCAGGTTGAGAACCACCTTCAGGTCTTTCATATGGCACCAATCCAGAAATTCCGCCGGATTCGGAAAAAGAATCTTGTTCCATGTATAGCCGGTCCACCCTTTCGTCTCACCCGCCTGGTCGAGCACGTGTTTGGACCATCTGAGATCGAAAGTCTGATGCCAGTCCATATCGACCACGAGGACATCGAGCGGTACATTGTGATTCGAAAATTGATTCACCAGGCTTTTGAGCTCCTCATCAGTATAAGCCCAGTACCTCGACCACCACGCACCAAAAGCGAATCTGGGAGGCATCGGTATCCTTCCGGCGATCTTCACGTAATCACCCAGCGCCTTCTCGTAGTCGTGCCCGTATCCGAAGAAATACCAATCCTGAACTTCATCCCGCGGCCGGTTCATCACCCACTTCCATTTTGAGTTGTCCAGGAGCGGACGGCGGCTGTCGTCAACGAGATCCCAGCCGTCGCGCGACAAGAGACCGGGCGCGAGTGCGACAGCCCCTTTCACTCCATCGAGGGTTCTGATCGTGCCATGCAGGTTTGCGGTATCTTTCTCGCCCGGATGCCAGACGAGAGGCGTCCCATCCAGGTAATAATCTATTTGAAGATTGTTACCGGCGAATTCCCCGGAGTCTTTCTTGTACCTTAAACTAAGCCCGGCGGTCCGGATGACCAGCCAACCGTCTTCAGAAGAGGCCCTGTAAACCGGAACGGGAAGTCTCCGGTTCACGAACACTAACGACGGTGAATCGATAAAC
>JAJYOS010000365.1 GCA_021796055.1 Bacteroidota bacterium | reverse complement strand
ACACGTTGACCGTGACAGGACCGAGCGGAATCAGGTATTGTGGAACGATTTCGATAACGACGGCGGACGGAAAGAAGAGTATTCACTCGCTCAGTGAAGTCGGACCTCACACATTCTACATAGTTGGGAGGGCGATTTCAGTCGACTTCAGGAAATGTCAGGAGGATGGATCGTTGAAAGTGGAGATCGCCGCCAACGGAAATCGAAAAGTTGAGAGATCGACTTCCGAGAGGTACGGCGAAATCAATTTAAACATGGAGTGATCGCTACTGTTCCATTGCACCTGCAGGCGTCGGTCCGGTTGTCAATCTTCCTCTCGAGTGCGAAAGATAGAGCACGCTGTTTATTATTCCTACATGGCTGAATGCTTGCGGGAAATTCCCAAGCTGCTTGCCGGTATTGGGGTCAACTTCCTCCGAGAACAGTCCAGTCTTGCCAGCGTACCCGGTCAGTTTATCGAACAACGCTTCGGCGTCGGTGATACGACCGGACAAAGAGAGCGCATTCACAAGCCAGAACGAGCATAAAAGAAAAGCGCCCTCCTTTCCTGCTAAACCATCTTCTCCGTTGTACCTGTAGACTAAACCCGATGGAGTCGTTAACTTTTTCATAGTTACATCGATGGTCTTACTGACTCTCGGATCGTCGGGCGGCAATAATCCCCTCAGGGGAATGAGAAGGCTGGTTGCATCGAGTGTGGCCGACCCGAACGATTGGACAAAGCTTCCAATCTCGGCGTTGTACCCTTTTTCCAGAATTGCCCTCTTTATTTGCTCGCGGACAGTTTCCCATTTCTCGGTAGGCGCGCGATACTGCCGACGCTGTACGATTTTTATTCCGCGATCCAGAGCTACCCAGCACATCAGCTTCGAGTAGACGAAATGCCGCGGACCTCCGCGGACTTCCCATATCCCCGAGTCAGGAGTGTCCCATACTTCGCATACATAGTCTACAATCTTCGTTATGAATTCCAGCTCGCCTTCAGGGATCTCGTCTCCATATCTTTCGGTCTCATAGATTGCATTGAGAAGCTCGCCGAATATGTCGAGCTGTCTCTGCTTTGCCGCACCGTTCCCAATCCTGACCGGTCGAGAGCCCATGTATCCATCGAGATGAACGAGCTCGGATTCACTCAGGTCACTCTGGCCATGTAGTCCGTACATGATCTGGATTTTCGACGGGTCAGGGTACCTCCTGCAAATATCGACGAACCACCTCAGGTGCTTGCGAGCTTCATCGTGGTGACCAAGATGGTACAGCGCCTGCACCGTGAACGAAGCGTCCCGAATCCAGTTGTACCTGTAATCCCAGTTTCTCCCGCCGCCTATCGACTCGGGCAAAGAGGTGGTCGGAGCCGCGCAGATGGCTCCGCCGTCTTCGTGTGCAAGGAGCTTTAGCACGAGGCCCGACCTTACAACCAGGTCGCGCCATCGGCTGTCTCTCAATGCGGCATTTAGCGTACCTTTGTTTGCCCATTCACTCCAAAACCTTTCCGTCCTTTTCAGCTCTTCAGCACATCTTTCGTTACTCTGCAATTCTTTCTTTCCGTATTGAAGAACGAACCACAGCTGCTCGCCTCTTTTAACGCTGAAGCGGGAAGAAGCTGAGTGGTGGTCCACTGAAAGTGGAACTTGAGATTGAAGAAAGAGCCACATGTTATGCGGCCATGCAGCATCGATGCCATTTTCGGCCAACGCCAGCGTCCCGGCTTCGCGAGCATAATTGAAGTGCGGCGAAAAAACAACTTCGAACTCGGCTGCTCCGTTGTTGCACCTCAATCTTCTATATATCGCGTGACGTTCTGAATGATTTTCATCGCCACCCCGGTGGACCGGCATGAAGTCAGTGAGTTCCGCACTGCCTGCTTCGGTATCAAAGAAAGTAGAGAGCACATTTGTATCGCGAATATAATTCTGCCGGGATGTGTATTTGCCGACCGGAGTAATCGCAAACCTGCCGCCCTTCTGATTGTCAAGGATCGACGCAAACACGGAAGGAGACTCGATGTGCGGCAGGCAAAGCCAATCTATAGATCCGTCGTCGGCAACCAGAGCGCATGTCTCCAGGTTGCCGATGATTCCGTATCTCTCCAGTTCCTTGTAATTCGCCACTCTACTCTATCCTGTCGGGAGCTGCGCTTTGGGGATGGTCTCCGCGCCGTTTGTCCCGGCTGCCGCAATCCCAAAGATGTAGTCATCTCTTGTCATTGATTTAGGATCGTATTCTAATTCAGGTGCAGTCGACGTTTTCACAAACACGTATCCCTGCCACCTCGGTTCCTCGTGACTGTGAACTTTAACATAATCAATTGAGATCATGAGGACAAACAATTCTTGTCAAGCACCCAGCCGAGTTGAATTTCTTTGCTTCCCTCCCTACATTGAGCGGAAATGTTCTGCATTACGGCAACCAGTCACCTTTAACTCTTGAGGGCAATCCTATGAATCTATTCCGTACCAAGAAGCTCTCCGACATTTTAGCAGATAGTGAAAAACCAGAGTACAAACTCAAACGAAGTCTCAACGCATTCGACCTGACCACGCTTGGGGTCGGTGCAATCATCGGAGCCGGCATTTTTGCAATGACGGGGACCGCCGCCGCCGGAAGTTCCGAATATCTGGGTGCCGGACCCGCACTGGTGATCTCATTCATCCTTACCGGTATAGCATGTGGCTTCGCTGCCCTTTGCTATGCTGAGATCGCGTCCATGATACCGATTGCCGGAAGCGCATACACTTATTCTTATGCATCTCTCGGAGAATTGGTCGCATGGATAATCGGGTGGGATCTAATTCTCGAATATGCGGTTGGCAACATTGCGGTCGCAATAAGCTGGGCAGGATACTTCCAGGAGCTGCTTGGCGGTTTTGGAATTCATCTACCATGGTACCTTCTCACCGACTTTCGCACGGCGCTCAGTCAGCCGGGGCTGATTCAGACTGCGCCGCATATCTTCGGGGTCCCGATCGTTTTCAACCTTTTCGCGGTGCTCATAGTTGCACTCATTACTTACATACTCGTCATCGGCATCAGAGAGAGTGCGACGTTTAACTCTGTTATGGTCGTAATCAAGATTGTGATTCTTCTTTTCTTCATCGGCATAGGGATTTTTTTCATCAAGCCTTCAAACTGGACGCCGTTTGCACCCAACGGCTGGAAGGGAATCCAGACCGGTGCCGCGATAGTTTTCTTCGCATACATCGGATTCGACGCCGTCTCGACAGCAGCCGAAGAGACGAAGAACCCGGCAAAGACACTGCCGATCGGTATGATAGCATCGCTTGTGATTTCGACCGTCCTTTATATTGCGGTCGCCCTTGTGCTGACAGGTCTTGTGCCTTATACGAAACTCGCCACCGCCGAGCCGCTGTCATTAGCATTGCACATCATACATCTCGACTGGGCAGCGGGAATAGTAGCTTTCGGCGCGGTCATTGCCACGACCGCAGTTTTGCTAGTGTTCCAGATGGGGCAGCCGCGGATATTTTTCTCGATGTCGCGCGATGGTCTTCTACCCCCGAGCTTTTCCAAAGTGCATCCGAAATATCGGACCCCCCACGTAACGACGATTTTAACTGGCGTCTTCGTTGCATTCTTTGCTGCGATTGCAAACATAAGTGAGGCTGCGGAGCTTACCAATATTGGGACACTCTTCGCGTTCGTGCTTGTCTGTGCCGGAGTGTTGATCCTACGTGTTAAGGAGCCGGATGCAAAAAGAGGATTCAGAACGCCGTTCGTTCCAGCCGTCCCGATTCTCGGGATTCTCTTCTGTGTTTATTTGATGCTCGGACTGCCGACGATAACCTGGCTGCGATTCTTCATATGGCTGGCTGTTGGATTGATAATCTATTTCTCATACGGGAGATGGCACAGCAAGCTTCTTACTGCCGATGATAAATCTGCTGTCCTCAAAGAAGGAGAGGCAAGATGAGAATTAGGATTCTTTTTGTTGTTCTGGCATCGCTGTTCTTGTCGCAAATGCTTGCAGCATCCGGGAAGGCTCAGGGAAGATCGAGCAAATACACGATTGTCATCCACGGCGGAGCCGGAACTATCCCGGAGACAATACCGGATGCGGTTAGAGATGCTTATCTTGGTTCTCTCAAGAAGGCATTGACCATCGGCAGAAATGTTCTCGCAAAAGGTGGCACGAGCCTCGAAGCTGTCGAGGACGTGATTCGCTATTTCGAGACAGATCCGAAGTTCAATGCCGGTATCGGTGCAGTTTATACTTCTGCGGGGCGGCACGAGCTTGACGCCGCGATTATGAACGGCGAGAATCTCGATGCCGGTGCGGTGGCGGGAGTCGAACATATCGCTCACCCGATAACTCTCGCGAAACTCGTCATGGAAAAAACACGGCACATCCTTCTTGCCTACCAGGGTGCTGACGATTTCGGAAAACAGATGGGGTTGAAATGGGTCCCGAACAGCTACTTCGATACTCCTCAGCGAAAGACGGAGCTTGAAGAATATATGAATAAGATCAAGAGGCATGACCATGGTACGGTCGGGTGCGTTTGTCTCGATGAGTACGGAAATCTTGCAGCCGGGACCTCGACCGGGGGCCTGACGGGCAAATTGCCCGGTCGTATCGGTGACTCACCGTGCATCGGTGACGGAACTTATGCGAACAACCAGACTTGCGCTGTTTCCGGGACAGGGATCGGCGAGCAGTACATCAGGTACGCTGTTGGCTTCAATATTAATGCACTCATGGCGTACAAAGGGATGTCCCTGAAAGAGGCAGTCCATTACATCATCCATGATGTGTTGAAACCCGGCGACGGGGGAGTCATCGCTGTCGACAGGCGCGGGAATTACGCGATGGACTTCAACACCACTGGAATGTTCCGTGGCGTTGCGACATCAGGTGGAACATTCGACGTGAAGATCTGGAAGTAAGTGATCAACATGGTTGTGCTTTGGCTTCCCAAATGGATCCATTCGGAGAACTCGAGCGCGACAGAAAAAACTCAGAGACACCATCTTCTGTATGAATTTGTTGCAGCCCAGCCGTAAGCCGGTTTAGTCCGACTTAGAAATCCACTGTCTACGGCAGTGGTACTGGGAAGACAGCTTCGCTGGGTCCAGCCATTTAGCAGCCATCCATTGAAATGGACGGGTGTCCAGATCAAAAATCCGCCGACGGCGGATCACCGCTTTTCGCGAGGCGTCCGTCTTCGACGGATGCCTCTCAGAAGCGACAGGCTTTGCCGATGGTAGTTCACTTAAGTCTCGATAGCACAAATATTCTTTCTGAAGTTCACTCGCCCGTGATTATCAGTGCAGGATTCTCCTACGCTGAGTCGCGCGGCGGCGCAGATTCTTTCGCAGCGTATAGCCCGGCGTGGTACAACACGGTATATACGACGGGTTCACTGAAAACCCGCGCAAATGTTCTTAGTCTGGCTACTGGCGCTGAATGACAATTAATTGACTACGTGGTCGCGCATTATGTCGGCATCAACTTTATATACAGCTTCCATGGCGATACGAGGCTGACCATTCACAACCGCTTCAGTAGCACTGAAGGAACGGCTGGCGGAGGAATAAGAATGGGGGCGTCTCTTTCGGCAGGCGTGCGCATGAATCTCTTCGGGCCCGTTGGCGGAAAGTTACATCTGGGTTACTCGATGGTAACCCTTTTGGGCTCCGAAGACAGAGAGGAATTGAAATCGGGTTCGGGCGTCGGTTTGGTTCTTCTATTCAGGGTGCTTTGATCTGCTTGCAGTCAATAATTGGAACAGAAGTAGAACGAAAAGAACATTCTGGAGTCGACGAGCGCGCTCGGAGAGTTTGGACATGAGGGAAATGTCGCCCGCCTGAAGCGGTTGCGCTATTGGCCTTCGTACGATCTCTTTTTTGCCTATCGCCTCTGGATCTCTCCTTTTCTTAACCTTAGTCCCTGGATTTCGAATCCCGTTCCATTTGATTTACGTTATGGTGGTTCTCCTTGCAGTCGTAATTGCGCAGTATGTTCTCTGGGTGTTGCACAAGAATAGGAAATGGGGGTGGCAGATTGCATTTTTGATTATGGTTGTTGTTCCGACTGTCCTCGCGTTTATTGATGTCGGCAATATTGTCGTGGTGACTGCTCTAAGTCCTTTTCCCCTGTTAACCTTCTTCTACTGTTTTGTACTCAGACTTTTTTTCGGCGAGTGGGTCGTCGACGCGAGTCACGTGAGTAATTTATTGACGCAGGAAAGAGATCGGCCG
This sequence comes from Bacteroidota bacterium, assembly GCA_021796055.1. Next base: position 488 of record JAJYOS010000365.1, on the reverse strand, counting down.
GACAAACCTGATTTGTAGACATTGTGTTCCCACATAGATGAATGATCATCAGCAGTTCGATGATTATGCTTCAACCTCCTCAAGTTGGCGTGCTCACCTGTATCGCGGTCAGTGTTCGTGACCAGCCCTGTCTCGGACAAGAACCACGATATTCCGTGCTCCTTTTTGAACATCTTCGACACAAGTAATGCCTCACCTACGAGAGGTAATGTCTGGTATTATTCTACCCGCCATGCTCGAAAAGTGTGCCGAGTCTTAATATCATAAATGTTGGTCTTTGTGCCCTTATGCGTTCTCGGCGGTTTCATATCACACTGCTGTTAACTGTAACCCTTTCAGTAAGACATTACTCGCCACAACCCCTGAAATCCGACATAGGAGGGAGGAGTTGGCTGAAAACGGGAGTGTTTCGTCGAAGCAGGTGGTCAATGGGAAAAGGGGAGCGGAAGTCGGCGAGCTGATGATGAAGTTGAAGGGGGACGTCTCAG
>JAJYOS010000364.1 GCA_021796055.1 Bacteroidota bacterium | reverse complement strand
CCGTGGCGGCTGTCAAAAACAAACCTAGCCCAGGTGTTAATTTCCTCGGATCGCTTAAGAAGCTATTGAAGCTTTGCGCGAGTCGCGAATTGACCCTTCACTGCGACGTGCTCTTTTGACGGAATGCGTTGAAGAATATGCTGACGGTTGTCCCCTCTCCGTGCGTGCTAATTATGTTTATTCGGCCGCTATGCTCCTGAACTATCCTTCTGGTGACGGCAAGCCCAAGCCCTGTCCCTTTTCCCGGTGCTTTCGTCGTGAAGAAGGGGGTGAATATCTTCTCCATGTTTTCCGGGCGAATGCCTTCTCCGGTGTCGGAAATTTCTATTTCGATCATCTCCCTTTCAGCTGACTGAACCGGCCGCGTTCGAACAGTCAGAGTCCCCCGCCTGGACATCGACTGGAAAGAGTTCATTATTACATTCAAGAAAACCTGGTAAAGTAGGGCCGGATCTCCGTAAACATTCGGAAGACTTTCCTCCAACTTCGAGACGATCTCTATGCCTCCCTTCTTGAATTGAAGACGGACAAAGTCAAGGACGTCGATTAATACATCATTGACATCCGTGCTCCGCAGTGAAAGCACCTTTGGCCTGGCAAAGTCGAGAAGTTGGCGCATCAGCACCGATATCCGTTTAGTCTGCTCGATAATGGTTTCAAGCTCCCTTCGCCCGTGATCCGAAGACTCCATGTCGAGAAGGACAAGTTCGGCGTTACCCGAAATTATGTTCAAAGGAGTGCCGATCTCATGCGCGATTCCGGCTGAGAGTTGACCGATCGTCGCGAGCTTCTCAGTCTGTATGATCTGCTGCTCGAGGTTCTTCTGCTCGCTCATGTCGGACTCTATTCCCATGTAGCCTATTTTTCTGTTCCCGAGGTAAATGGGCGTAATGCTCAGCCAGACGGGTATTTCGGTCCCGTCCTTCCGACGGTTGAGTATCTCACCACGCCATTGGTTGTCCTTTTCCAGCGACTTCCACATGTCCCTGTAAAAGTCCGGCGTGGAATACCTAGACTGAATCAGCGAAGTCGATTTCCCAACCGCTTCAGCGCGGGAGAAACCGTATATCTCCGTGAAAGTGCCATTGACGTCGATGATCCGTCCGTCAATCCCCGTTATGACTATGGCATCAGTTGACTGCTGGAAAGCGCTGTGAAACAGTTCCAACCGTTCGTGTAGCTCCTTATCAGCGGTGATATTCTTATCTATGCTGACTATCCCGCTGAACGTTCCCTTGATGTCGAAGACGGCGTACCATGATTTGAGAAAGTATTCGACTTCGCCGTTCTTCTTGATTAATCGGCACTCGGAACTTTCGGCGCTCTTGTGAGTGGCAAAGATGTTTCTGAATTCGTTCTCGATTGCGGGGCGGTCATCCGAATGGATTATATCAAGCGGATGAATCCTTCCCGAGTTAAATTCATCCGCTTTGTATCCCGTTATTCGTTCGACGTTGCCGCTGACGGAAAAGATTTTGCCTTCTGCATCGAATTGGAATATCAGGTCTTCACTTGCCGACACATTCAGAGCATGTTCCGCGATTATGCCCTCACGGCTTTCGGCGCCGTTACTAACGATTAGGACGGTGATAGCGCCATCGAGATCGAAATTCACGAGCCATACCGATATTTGCCTGCCGGACGAGCGTAGAGTGAGCTGCACTTCATTTGAATCGCCGGATGGGAACTCTGCCGGAATGTTGCCAAACACGTTGCCAAGTGGCAAACCGACCGCGTGATTGTTCGTCAATGCCTGGAACTTCGGAGTGATTCCGAGGATTATACTGCTTCGGTCGGCCACAACGGCGCAGGCGCCGGTGTGGGAAAGCATTTGTAAAATGCCTTCTAAGCCCGCGTGCTTATTCGTTGAAGTCATCTATACGGTTGAAACGGCTCTCTGTTTTGTTTGACGATAGCAGGGAAGATCAAACGGTCCGAGAGAAGATCGGCTTTTCTTTCATCATCTTTTCGAGATAGGCGTCGAAGGCCATCGCTATGTTCCTGATGACTAATCTTCCCATTCCTTTGACAACAATTTTATCTCGACCCACTTCGAGGAGATCATCCTGAACAAACTCGTCGAATTTTGGATATGCAGACGCGAAATACCGATCGAAGTCTATTCCAAACTTCTTTTCCACTTCGCGCTTGTCAAGCTCCATGTCACACATGAGGCGCATTATAACGTGCTGCCTTATGATGTCGTCTTCCGTCATCTTATACCCGAGCACGATCGGGAATCGTTTTTCTTCGACCGCCTTGTAATAGTCCTTCAGCGACTTGAAATTCTGTGCGTACACGTGGTGGAATTGGCTGATTCCGGAGTTTCCGAACGCGTAAAGGTCAGCCCCCGAGTGAGTGGAATAGCCCTGGAAATTTCTGTAAAGCGTTTTCTGCCGCTGCGCCGTAGCGAGCTCGTCATCCGGCTTCGCGAAGTGATCCATTCCTATATAGACATATCCGGAGGAGGTCAGCAGCTCGATAGTCATCTTCAATATTTCGAGCTTCACTTCCGGCGATGGTAATGTGTCTTTGTCGATGAGCTTCTGGTGCGACTTGAGCCAGGGGACATGCGCGAAATTGAAAACCGCGATTCGTTCGGGCGAGATGTCGATTATCTTCTTGAGGCTCTCCTCGAACGATTCCAGTGTCTGATACGGGAGTCCGTAAATCATGTCGAGGTTGATGCTTCCGAAGCCGAGCTTCCGGCTCCAGTCCACTGCGTCCCGAGTGATCTTCTCAGGCTGGACCCTGTTCACGGCCTCTTGAACCTTGGGATCAAAGTCCTGGACTCCCATGCTGATGCGGTTGAAGCCGGATTCCCGGAACGCCTGCATGTGCTCAAATGTCAATCCCCGCGGATCTATCTCGACGCTCGCTTCGATATCCTCAGCGAACGTGAAGCGTTCCCTTATCGAATCCGTCAGCGTCCTTATTTCCAGCGGAGTCAGGTAGGATGGCGTGCCGCCTCCCCAGTGAAGCTGTCCTATCTTACGGTTCCGATTGAAGTACGGCGCGGAAAGTTCCATCTCCTTTTTTAGGTACGTTAGATATTCCGCGATGCGTTCACGGCTGTGCGTGATAAGCATGTTGCAACCGCAGAAATAGCAGAGCGTGTCGCAAAACGGTATGTGGTAATAGAGTGAAATTTCAGCCCGCGAATCGGGACTGTTGTTGTCCTTAAGCGCGTTGAGGAAATCATCCGCGGTGAAACTGGAGCTGAACGCGGGGGCGGGGGGGTAGCTAGTGTATCGCGGCCCGGGTCTGTCGTACTTCTTTATGAGCTTTATGTCAATGTTATCAATCGTACTCATTTTTGTCCTTCCCGGAAAACTCCTGGGTGTAATCATTGTTTCGTGTCGCCGGAAAAGCTGCAATAAGCAACCGAGACCCCCGGCGAATTTCTAACATGGGAAAATTTAACCCTTGCGTTCGGGAAGTTCAAGGCGCCGAGGGAGTCGGCAAAGAGCGCTTCATTCGAGAAAATAGGATTGACACACTGACGACACAGATTAAAGCCCTCGATGGTTGCCGATGGAGTCTTGTTCGGCTCCTGTCAATTTGAGTCTTTGCTTTTTCTTTTTATCCCGTTCGCAAGAATCCGGACATTCCTGAAACTGAAAAAGCGCAGGATGGTTGCGGAAAAGAGCCCTTCCAGTTTATTTGTACTTTACCAGGCTAGCGGTTGCGTAATCCGGATTTTTCATTTAGCGCGTTTTTCAATATCTTAATGACGTACTCAAAGTTCTACAGGTGTTCGGGCTTATTACCCGCAGATGGCGGAGAAGGTTATGTATTTCCATCATGCTAAGGCATTAATTACTGGCAGCGTCATGATGATGATGGCCATGTATCTGATCATCGGCTCGATGTGGATAATGTTCGGTGTCGCCTTTGAGTCTGCCGTTCCGTTTACCGTTCCCTCTTATGGGATAGTCATAACGTCGGCGTCGATTGTGTGGTCGGCCATTAGCCTGATCATATCAGTATATTTCATCCATCAAGTGCGTACGATAATAAGAAAAGCTAAGCATGAGGCAAAAGCTTGACAAAATAAGAGCAAGGTACGAGGAACTCACGAACCTTCTCTCCGATCCATCAATTATCTCCAACCAGGAGAAATACCGGGAACTCAGCAAGGAACACAGCGAGCTGAGCATTATTGTGAGAAATTACGACGAGCTCCTTGCCCTTGAGAAAGGGCTTGTGGAGACCCGGGATATTGCCGAGACGGCTGACGACGCGGAGCTCCGTCAGCTTGCGAAGCAGGAAGCGATCGAGCTTCAGGAAAAAGTGGAGAAAAAGGAAGAAGATGTAAAGACGCTTCTTATTCCGAAAGATCCTGCCGACAGCAAAGATGTGATACTCGAGATCCGGTCCGGCACCGGCGGCGAGGAGGCGGCACTCTTCGCGGCAGACCTCTACCGAATGTACACGAGATTCGCGGACAGACGCACGTGGAAGGTGGAGATGCTTGATTTCAACGAGACAGGGATCGGAGGATTCAAGGAAATAGTGCTCGGCATCTCGGGGAAGGAAGTCTACAGCAACCTAAAGTATGAAAGTGGAGTCCACCGGGTTCAGAGAGTGCCAGTCACCGAATCGGGCGGAAGGATCCACACGTCGGCGGCAAGCGTCGTAGTACTTCCGGAAGTTGAAGACGTCGAGGTTGCAATAAATCCGGATGACCTGAGGATCGACGTCTATCGTGCCGGTGGCCACGGCGGTCAGAACGTAAACAAAGTTGAGACCGCGATTAGGATCACCCACAATCCGACTGGTATCGTGGTACAATGCCAGGATGAGCGGAGTCAATTCAAGAACAAGCAGAAGGCTATGAAGATCCTCCGGGCGCGGCTGTACGACGTAATGCTGCAGGAGAGGAATTCGCAGATTGCCGCCAAACGGAAAACGATGGTTGGGAGTGGCGACAGAAGCGACAAGATACGAACCTACAATTTTCCTCAGAACAGAGTTACCGATCATAGGATCAACTATACGATATACGATCTCCACGCGGTCCTTGACGGGGGGCTTGATGAACTCCTGGAACAACTGAAGCTGGCGGAACGCGGGGCCCACCTGGAGGCGCCTCCCAGATGACCGTCTCTTCGGGCAAGGCGAAATTCTTCGGCGCCGCGGGGGCTGTCGGATTATTTCTCGGAGTAGCCTTCGGGGCTTTTGCCGCTCACGGTCTTCGCGAGCGTGTCTCTCCTGATATGCTTGAAGTGTTTGAGACAGGGGTGAGGTACCAAATGTATCATTCTCTGGCGCTGCTGGCGGTTGCGCTCTTCGCGGACAGGGGAAGGATGTTCCAGTATGCGGGAATTTTCTATATCGCGGGCATTCTGCTCTTTTCGTTTAGCTTGTACGCTCTCGCCCTGACCGGGACGGGCGCGTTAGGATATATCACGCCGTTAGGCGGCGTCTGTTTTCTGGCGGGGCATATCTTCCTACTGTTGGGATTTCTTCGAATCTGAAGTTTCCTCAGTTTCCGCATTTCCATCAATTCCTCGGGACGATCCGGAGTTTCATTCTATAATTATCTTTCAGATACATCAATAATGACATTCAAAAGGTTTTGCTGCAATGTTCAAGACAATTCTCGCCGTGCTTTTGATAGGCACATCGGTTTACGGGGCAGGTAATACTACCGTTCCACAGGTCAAAAAAGTCGACAACCTCAAGATAAATTATCCGAAATCACCGGTTAAAAAGGACAAATCGAAGAGCGATTCTTCCAGGGTGTGGATACCGACGATGGTAACGGGCCTCAATATAAGTCAGATCGCTTTCAGTAACTGGACACAGGGAGGTTCCAACGCTCTCACCTGGACGGTGACGGGAAACGTTGGCTTGGATTACAAGTCGGATGGTTGGATGCTGCGTAACCGGGCGAAGGGGGCGTATGGAAGGACCAAACTCGGCGGACAGGGATACATCACGAACGATAACGAACTCTTCTTTGAAAATGTTCTGTCCTACAACGTCGGTTGGGCCACGGATCCTTTTTTCAGCAATACGGTGATCACAACCTTGACGAAGGGATACAATTACAACTCCTCCACTCCCGTGCTGATCGCAGATTTCTTCGACCCGGGGTATGTCACGCAAAGTCTGGGGTTCAATTATGGGAAGTTGAAATTCGTCACGACTCGCCTCGGGCTTGCGACGCAGGAGGTGTTCGCTAACAAATACAGGCAATATACCGACAATCCGAAGACGCCAAATAAGGCCGAGGCATTCAAGCTGGAGACGGGGTTCGAGTCGGTGAGTCAGGCTAAGGTTCATGTCGCGGACAACATTTTACTGACATCGGGTCTCCGGCTTTTTACGAGGTTTGAAAATCTCACGGTATGGGATGTAAGGTGGGACAATGTGGTCGCGGCAAAGGTTAACTCTTTCATCAATGTGAATTTCAATTATCAACTGGTTTATCAGCAAGATCAATCCATGACGACGCAGATGAAAGAAGGGCTGCAAGTTGGAGTAGTATATAGTGTGTTTTAGCAAGCGACATGGTTGGGCCTGTAGGCGGCATTAAACTTCTTGTTCTGTCGGTCTGCGAGACGCACAACCCGCAAAAAAGTCTTTGATTTTTTACCGATCACCGGATATATTTTAAGGCAATTTCGAGTTCAAATTCCTCGGTAGCTCAATTGGCAGAGCAATCGGCTGTTAACCGATGGGTTGCAGGTTCGAGTCCTGCCCGGGGAGCCA
>JAJYOS010000363.1 GCA_021796055.1 Bacteroidota bacterium | reverse complement strand
AAGTTGACCGTACCGCCGATGACTGCCGCGTCCATATCTGGAGTCACGGTCTTGAACAACTCAATGCCGCTAAGCATATCTGACGATATCATACTCATGTCCACAGATCTGTCCGAAGAACTCGTGGAGGGCATTTGCACACCGTCTATCTCGACACGGTTATACTTGGGTTCCATTCCACGAATGGATACCTCGGATCCCTCACCGTAAGATCTAACGAGGAAAACCCCGGGGAGCCTCCCTACGGACTCAGCTGCGTTCAGATCAGGGAGTTCTTTTATTCTTGCCGCTGAAACCACGTTTACGATGTTCTTTGAAGAAAGCTGCTCGTTCACCGCCTGATTCTGTCCGCTCGCCTGCGCGGTAACCACTACAGTCTTCCCCTGCACGCCGACGGCTTCCAGCTTCACATCTTCAGTGAGATGTTCACCGGCTGTCAGCTTGATCGGTACCAGGCGCGCCTTGTAACCGACGTAGCTGACTTGCATCGTGTACGAACCGGGGGGGACGCTCAATATCTTGTAGTTACCGTTTAGTCCGGTGGAGGCGCCAAGGCTCGTACCTTTAAGGTAAACTGTCGCACCCGGAAGAGCCTCGCCGGTACTGACGTCGGTGACCTTTCCCGATATGTTACCATCCGATTGCCCGAGTGCCATCTGAGGCACGACCGCTACAAATAGGAGGACAACAAAAGCGGTAAGTCTTTTGATCAACATTTCTATTCCTTTCTCATTCGGGAATGTAAACGCCAGCGACGGCGTCACATTCATCTAAGTTTTCTATTGAGTTGGAAGGCTGTGAGACTGAAGGGAAGTTTGAGGTAAGATCTCTTGCGCAGCCTGATTAGCGGGACCAAGCAGAGAAGAAATCCATATCTTCGCCTCTCTTTTTGCCAATATATTCCATGGCCCGATCGACGGAATACCCGTCGTGGATTATCGCGGACAGTCCCATCGCCACGGCGCGAGGATCGTCGTCCTGCACGAATGTAACGTTCCTGCCCACCATCGCGCCTCGAACATTGGGAGCGGACTTCATCGCCTTCTCGAACGATTTTATCGTTTCGGCAGGGGATTCCTTCGCCGGCCCGCCGAGAAGCATGATCGGGAGAGTGGTAGAACGCGCGACTCGTTCGAAATCTTCGTTATAGGAAATCTTAAGCCACGTGTATAGCGCCGTTTCGCCGAGCGCCGCGGCCGCGCCTGCGTCCCTTACCAGGGTTTCAAGATCGGTCTTGAAGGCGTACTTCTTTTCCCGGCTTTCAACCGTGGCGGGTTCCAGAAACGAATACAAACCGAGACGACCCAGTTCCGTTATCGCATTCGCGCATTCGCGTATCGTTATCAGCGAGCCGTGGTCAGTAGGATCGAGCCTGTACATCATCTTACCGCCGTCGAGGTTCATCGCTTTCAGGCTCTCCGGCGTGTAAGAAGTGAACACGTCCTCCATTTCATACAGCGAACCAGCGTGACCTCCGCGGTTCATGCAACCGATGATCACTTTCTCATCGAGGAAGCTCTTGCCTGTCTTTTTCTGGTAGAGGTAATCGACTATGATAATATCCTCTACCATGTCGGTCGTCGCCATCACGCCGTCGAAATCTCTGTCAGTTATGACTCTCAGAACACGGCCTAGGTATTCGAACCTGTCGCCCATGCCTATTGGGTCATTACGTAGGGCCGTCACCCTTCTCCCCGGATGATCCGCGGCAAGAATTATCAGCTTGCCGTCCCGGGTGAGCTTCGCGCGGCGTTTCCTTTTCTTCGCCTGTTTAATTATCTCTTCCCGACTGTCCACCCTGACATCGGTGATCTCGTAAAACAGTTTCTTGGGAAAGAAATCTTCAACTTTAAATAAAAATTGATCGGGTTTGGAACCCATGTTAACGCATCTCCATTACTAGTTTGTTCTAACTTTCATACTCACTTCTTGTTCAAGTCTACAGCGAACTTGTATATCGTCGTTTGTCCGTACACATCACCAGGGTCGAGAACTGTAGAAGGGAAATTTTTGTGGTTAGGCGAGTCGGGAAAATGCTGGCACTCGAGACAGAGACCGGTCCTTTCCTTGTAGTAAATCCCGTTCTTCCCCTTCATGGCTCCGTCGAGATAGTTGCCAGTGTAGAATTGCAGGCCCGGCTGATCTGTCAAAACCTCCATAACCCTGCCGGTGGTCGGTTCGTAAACGACCGCGACCTCCCGAACTCTGCCGTTATACTGGTTCAGGACGAAATTTTTGTCGTAACCTTTGCTGTTATTCAGTTGACCATAATCCTCTTCGATACGTTCACCGACGACCGTCAGTTTCCTGAAATCCATCGGTGTCCCGGACACATTTACGATTTCACCGGTCGGAAGCCCGCCGTCGTCCGTCGGAGTGAAGGCGTCCGCGTTAATCGACAGGACGTGGTCCAATATCGTGTTTTCAGCGGACCCCGTTAGATTGAAGTAACCATGATTCGTCAAGTTGATGATGGTCGTCTTGTCTGTCTCGGCGGCGTATTCGACTCGCAGTTCGTTATCCTGTGTCACCGTGTACACAATTTTCACATCGAGGTTACCGGGAAATCCCTCGTCCCCATCCGGGCTTGAGAGCGTCAATTCTACCGCGGGATTTTCATCGGCCAGGATTTTTGTTTTCCAGAGTTTCTTGTCGAAACCTGAATTCCCTCCGTGCAGAAGGTTTCCATTCCTGTTCTTCGTGACCTGATACTCTTTTCCCTTGAGCAGAAAATGACCGGACGCGATCCTGTTCGCGAAGCGTCCCACTGTAGCTCCGAGATAGAACCTGCCGCCGACATATCCCGTCGGGTCATCGTGCCCGAGAACAACATCGGCAATATTACCATTACGATCAGGCACGAAGATCTTGGCGATCGCCGCTCCATAATTTATGATCGTAACGCTCATGCCTTTCCCGTTGGAGAGCGTGTGCGATTCGAGACCGCCTTCGTAAATCTGACTTTCAATCCCTGACGTATTTTCCGGCTTCAATCTATCTTCACTCTTTTCAGACATATAAACATTCGTTTCTTTCACTTCTTATCCCGACGCTTCATTTCCCCGATACGGCAGAGGCGAGTCGATACTTGGACAAATCTGGGAAACTGCGGATCGAATCCCCCACTATGGGACGGCAATAACGGAGGAACGCCTCCGTGACGTAATTGCCCCTCTTGTTGATGAAACCTGGGGGCAAGAATTTCTCAGCTTTCGCGACTCTCTCAAGCGGGGCTTCGCCCACTTTGCAGCTGTACCGATTTCCCGAGGTTCTTTCGAGCGTCATCATGAGGCCGCTCTTCCCCTTCACGGCGGCGCGCACCGCGGACTGGCCGACGAGGTAAGCTTCCCTGCGGTCTACCGAGGAGACGTACTCCACGCCGGTCCTCGCCGCGAGTCCCGGCTTCTCACTTCGGGCACGCAACTTCAATTGCTCTGCGATCTTCGCCGCGAGAAACGACGACGCCCCGCCTGGCAGGTTTCTTCCGAACCCGTCTCTGGATGCCTTCGCGTTGACTCCTCCCAAATACTGGCCGGATTTGTCTTTCAGACCTTCGCTAACGACGATCACCGCGCGTCCCCATTTATCGTACACATTGGAGACGTCGGAGAGAAAGTCCGGCAGGCTGAAAACTCTTTCCGGCACATAGATGAGATTGGGAGCGTCCCCCTCGTTTTCTTTCGCGAGCGCTGCCGATGCGGCAAGCCATCCGGTATTCCGCCCGAGAGTCTCGATGACTGAAATCGGCGGAGGGAGGGACGCCACGTCTAGGCCGATCTCCCTTGTCACGGAGGCGAAATATCTTGCCGCGCTTCCGAATCCGGGGCAGTGATCGGTATACGCCAGATCGTTGTCGATGGTCTTCGGGATGCCGATCGCTTTGAGCTCATAACCGACGGAGCGCGCCAGCTGATCCACCTTGTGCACAGTGTACATCGACCCGTTACCGCCGATGTAGAAAAAATAGCGGACATCATATCTCTTGAAGACTTCGACGATTCTTCCATAGTCTTCTTCCTCCATTTTTCTCCTGCACGACCCGAGGGCAGCGCCGGGCTTCAACGCAACCTGCCTCAGGTTCGACCGACTTTCTTTTCCCAAATCTATCAACTCTTCATCGAGAAGGCCGTCGATGCTCCTGAGAGCGCCTATGATTTTCCCAATTCCTTTTGACTTCAATCGCTTTGCTTCTTCCACCACTCCAAGTAGGCTGAAATTGAAAACCGCCGTCGGTCCGCCTCCCTGAGCTACAAGCAGATTACCGGATGTCATTATGGTTTCTGAAATTGTTTAGAGTTTAGAACTTAGTGTTTAGGATTTACAAACTGCGGTCCAATTGGTTCCGGTATCTGCAAGTAATCCTTGTAAGGAATCGGGTTCATGACACCGATCCCGAGCCACGAACAGAACTCATTGACATCGGTAGTGACGTCTTCGTCCACGTAAGCGAGGTGGTGCGGGACCGCGTTGACCAGCAGCGTGTTCATGAAATCCTGGCTTGACGTCCGCTGACCGTTGACCTTGAGGTCGTTCATCCACGAGCTGCAGCCCTTGTATATGGGTTTCTCTCTCTCATAGAAGCTGCCGTTGGCGAGGAATGCGCTCGCGTCGCTCTCGAGGAACCTGAGAGCTGTCAGCTCGCCGGGCTTCATCTTCCCTTCGCGCACGGTTCCCATCTGGTCGCGGTTGAAATGGTTGGAAAGCTTGAAGCCGGATTTGTCGAACCAGCTCTTCGGAATGTTCCCGCAATGCCATATATAAATAGAATCAGTCTTAATGTCCCATCCGGAGAGGTCCATGAGGACCACTTCACGCTTCGTGAGATACTTCAATGTCATCATCGATATCGCGCCAAGGACGTCGGTTTCGGTCGCCGCCACCTTGTCCGGACCGAGCGCGCTGTTAGCCTGATTCAGCCTGCCGATTGTGGAACAGACCATGAGGCCGATTTTTCCCGGGACATCGGGCCAGCATCTGAAGCTCACGGCGGCAGCGTTGTGCTTCGTTATGATCTTCTCGAACGCCACTTCAGCGCCTGCGGATTTCCTGACGTCACCGTCTGACGCGACAATACCGCTGCTTTCCTTCTTGATATCCGAGACCTTCGCGTCGATCGCGCCGTTCTTCATGGCGGCTTCGTACTCGCCGTAGAATTCGTCGAGCTCGAGCCTCTCCACCGATACTCCGAAAATCTTATTCAGCTTCGCTGTATCGTACTTGAGGTCGTGGTAGCCGAACTCTGTTTCTCCAATCTGAAGAATTTTGGCGCCCTTTAGATTCTTTATGGCCGTCAACGCCCTGACGGTCGTCTCAAAACGCTTGTTGAACATCTCCGTGTCGGCGTTCCCGTAAAGCCATTTCACCGGCTTGTCGTAACCGTTGCTGTAACGTCCAGCAATGCTGACGTAAAGGTTGGTCGCGCAGAATGAATTCAGCGGAAGAGGACCGCTGTCCGTCGTCTCTTCGACCGCCCAGACTGCCAGGCGCGGCGAAGTGTGGAAGAACGGGAGAATCATGTCTCCGTCCGCGAAAGACGAGTTTTGTATAATGACAAGGTCGGCTTTCTTCGCCTCGAGTTCCTTCGCGACCACCTCGGCATCACTGAGGGTTTCCATCCCTTTCTCGACGGGGATAAACTCGAATCCCATCTCGACACTCTTTTTCTTGAGAACATCTATGCTGTGACGAAGAACTGACTTCATGTCGCCCTTAAAGATCGGTCTGAACGTTCCCGCAAGTGCAACCTTCAATTTTTCCATCTCGAGCTAACCTTTCGCTGAATTAGATTCATCTTTTGAACTATTTCGCGGCGCCTACAATTCCGTTTGATCGGGCCGAACTTTTCTAATCAGAACTTCGGCGGAGACTCTCCCGAGAGAAGAGTGGGACGCGGAAATCCTGACGAAACCGCCGGAGCCGGGGACCGATTTGACCCAAACGGCGCCTACTCCGCCGCTCTGCTTCAGATCGAACGGATTGTCGCCGACAATTATGCCGGGGCCGGTGATATTAAACTCAACTTCTCCTTCGCCATAAAGACGGGGTGCGCCGAACTTGTCCACGACTTTGAAAGCAATCCGGGTCGCGTCGATGCCGTCGCCCTTCAATTCCTTGTCATCGACCTCGATGACGAATTTGTCCTGGCTCGCATCGGACGAGAAGGACCTCGAATGTACCAGCTTACCTTTCACGTAGCCATCGATTCGAAGAGTCGGATTGCCGGACCCATCCATTTCGAGATCGGCAATGAACGGCGCGTGGCTGAGATTCGGATAATTCTTATTGTCGGGATGCAACGTGGAATGATGACGTCCATCTATATAGAGTTCCAGCCTCTCGCAATTCGAAAATATCGCGGCGTTCTTGCCCGGTCCTTTCGGAGAATCCGGACCGAAACTCCAATAAAAATCGGGATATATGACGGGACGCTTTCCCGGCTCTCCCTGAGTCTGGTAGAAGGAGGCACCCAGCTTGGGGATCCTAAAGACATCCGCGACGCCGGGACATTTCACTTTGTGGTAAGAATTCATCAGGCTACCGTAATCGTAGGCGCACCACGCTATTAGGCCGCTGATCCGTGGATCGTTGCCCGCCCGGCTGTGCGCCTGCGCGTGCCAGATCGCCTGACTCTCCTGTATCTCGATGTCGCCTGCCCGGCGATACGTAACGTTGAAGCCTTCTTTCGGATGCGCATAATTAAACTGGCCGACGGCCTCGGTTATCAGGTAAGGATAACCTTCAACAGG
>JAJYOS010000362.1 GCA_021796055.1 Bacteroidota bacterium | reverse complement strand
CATGACGCCCTCAGCGGCGAACTTTGTCGCCCCGCTTACTTTTTCTTCGCTTTCCCACAATCAGGTTTACATGGATATGTTCCCAGACCAGAGACGCTCGACTTCGGTCGGAACGTGGCATATTGAGCTCGGCGTTTGGGCTGATGCTATGCTGATAGCGCCGATAACGGCTTCGACTATCGCCAAGCTCACACAGGGAATCGCAGACAATTTTCTTACATCGATAGTTCTGGCGCTCCGCGCGCCGTTGATTATCGCCCCCGCGATGGACACCGATATGTACACCCACCCGGCTACCTCTTCAAACATTTCAAAGCTGAAGGAGCGGGGCGTTTTTGTAATTGAACCTGAAGTCGGAGAGCTGGCAAGCGGACTTACGGGACCGGGAAGGCTGGCCGAAGTCGGCAAGATTGTCGCAAGCGTGGAATCCTTTTTCGAGTCTCACCATCGCGACCTTACAGGAAAAAAGTTGCTCGTCACCGCAGGCCCCACACAGGAACCTATCGACGCAGTAAGATTTATCTCCAACCGGAGTTCCGGCAGGATGGGATTTGCCGTTGCTTCTGCCGCTGCAAACCGCGGAGCTGAAGTGAAACTCATAACCGGTCCGGTCTCGCTCGAGACTCCCCGCAACGTCGCCAGGGAAGACGTCCGTACCGCGGAAGAAATGTTCCGGGCCGTGGAAAAAAGTGTCGACTGGTGTGACGCGCTGGTCATGACCGCGGCGATCGCCGATTACAGAGTCGCCAACCCGCCCGACCGAAAGATCAAGAAGTCGGAGTTCACAGAGGGCATGGCGAAGCTCGAGCTCGTCGAAAATGCAGATATCCTCAAGTCGTTGGCTCCAAGAAAGGGGAAGCGGGTGTTCGTCGGGTTCGCGCTCGAAACGGACGACGAGATTGAAAACGCGCAGAAAAAACTCGTTTCGAAGTCTCTGGACGCCATTGTCGTGAACAACCCGCGCGAAGAAGGCGCCGGATTCGGTATAGAGACAAACAAAGTGACTATACTTTCCGGAAGAGGCTCAGATAAGCTGGAACTTCCCGTACTCCCCAAATACGAGGTAGCTCAGAAAATCCTCGACTTTATCCTCACGCTTATTTGAGGAATGGGAACTGCGTCTTCTGGTTCGGTCTGATTTCGCAAGAAAGAAGATCTTTTGAGGACGCCGATCTGGAACAAATCCGGCAGCGGGCGCGTTTACGAGATGACTGTACCATGAATTACAGAAAGAATGAGACACCATAAATTGCCGATGAACGATTGACCCTACTGCTAAGCTGCTGGCTTTTATTCGCCCCGGTTCCCGTTAACGCTTCGCGGACGGTCACCGTCTCCGACTCGTCTAACCCCGTGAGAATTACGTTGGCGAATTCTGCATCTGATGCAGTCGTCGGTGCAAATACTAAATCACCTGGAATGCGGCAACGGGTTCTCGCATTTGCGCCGGTAAGGAAACCACTGCTGACTCCTGTGGAAATGGTGGGTGGCGGGCTTGCTATTACATACGGCTTGTTTAAATCGGATGACGAAGTGTACGAGTATCTGCGTGGTATTCGGATTCGAAGCTCGGTGCTGTCCAGCGTCAGTCCGGTGGTGAGCATGATGGGATTGGGCACGTTCTCGATCGCGCTGTTCAGCGGTTTCTACGCTTTCCATTTTGTGACCGGAGATGAAACATCGCTGCAGGCGGCCGATCTCGGCATGGAGACTTTTCTGTTCAGCGGCATAGCGACGCAGATACTCAAGAACGCTTTCGGCAGGGAACGCCCGAGTATGGCGACGAGGGAAGGCGGACGCTGGAGCGGGCCTCTCTCATATTTCGAGCACAGGGACAACGGGAGCAAAAGCATCGCAAGCTACGATGCGTTTCCTTCCGGACATACGGCGACAATTTTTGCAGCGGCGGCTTCGATTGCGGACTCGTATCCGGAGAAGTGGGTTTCTTATGCGGCGTATGGAACCGCCACCATTGTGGGAATATCCCGGATTATGGAGCGGGCACACTGGCCGAGCGACGTGTTCGTCGGCGCAATCATCGGGATAGGTAGTACGAAAATTGTCGAGAACCTTCCTTTTAACAGAAACGGGGCGAAGGTTCATCTCGGCATTGTCAATAACTCATTGGGCGCGGAGCTTTCCATCAATTTCTGACCGCCCCCTCATCGGCACCTGCCGGATCTTCCCCTGAGTTATGACTGTAAATTGGGATATCCGGTCCGTTCCTTTGCGCCGGCGGCATGCCGGCGATCCTTTTCACCGTTTCTTTCCCGCTACACCGCCCCCGACTTCACTCCTGGGGGCATCAATAGCCAAATATCGGCCACTCCTCGGCGTCTCGGAGGAAGACCGGCTCCTTCCGGGGCATGGACGAGTTCTTACCGTCGAGTCGCCGTCTTCAATCGGCCAGTTGTCTGAACTTGTTCTACTCTCCTGATGCCGGAGCCGGCGGACAGGTGAGCGGCCTTCGGAAGTTGTCTGCTCACCGGGAACATGACCGACCGAGAGTGCTCTTAAGACTCTCACGCGGTGTGTGATTCCCGTCTACGGCACCTTTCAAACTGTACCACTTTGCTTGACATTTAAACAGAAACCGTTATATTGAACGCAAATGACGGGCGCTCCGCCAACATACTTGAAGTCGGACATGACGCGGGATCATGTATGAATGTTGCTCTTGTCTTTAACCAGAAAAGAGAGAGCACGTTCGACGACGACACTCAGATTCCCTCCCACTCTTCTCCCCTCAAAGCTGTAACGGTCCAAGAGAAAGTGGCAGACATGTATGCCGAATGGGACACACCCGAAACGATAAACGCTGTCGCGCGGGCTTTGTCCCTGTTCCATAATGTTACTCTCGTCGAAGCGGACGAGTTCGCTTACGAGAAACTCCGCGAAGGCGGGTTCGACATAGTCTTCAACATTGCTGAGGGAATGAACGGCGTCAGTCGAGAGGCACAGGTCCCTGCCATGCTGGAGTTCCTGGGAATGCCTTATACCGGATCGGATCCTCTGACTCTTGCAACCTGTCTCGATAAGGCAAGGACAAAGGAGATACTGTCCTACCACGGTATTCCGACTGCGAGGTTTGTTGTCGCTAGGTCTTTCGAAGAGGCGTCCGATGCTTCACTGCGATATCCACTCTTTGTTAAACCGCTGCATGAGGGTTCGAGCAAAGGAATTTACAACTCCTCCTACGTAACCACACCCGAAGCTCTCAGGCAGGAGGTTGAACGAATACTTGCTAACTACGAGCAACCAGCGCTTGTGGAAGAATATTTGCCCGGACGGGAGTTTACCGTCGCATTGCTTGGTAATGGGAGTGAACTGAAAGTTTTCCCACCTGTAGAAATGAATTTCAGTTCGTTGCCATCGGAGGCACTGCCGGTTTATTCTTACGAAGCGAAATGGCTGTGGGACACCAAGGGTTCTCCGATCGAGGTCTTCAAATGCCCAGCTCCTATAAATGACAGGCTGGGGAAGAAAATCGAAGAAATCTGTCGGAAGACTTTTGAGGTCCTTAAGTGCCGCGATTGGAGCAGGATCGATGTTAGGCTCGATGCTGCCGATGATCCGAACATCCTCGAAATTAATCCGTTACCGGGGATTTTACCGGATCCGGAAGAGCATTCCTGTTTTCCGATGGCATCCAGAGCAGCCGGGTTGAACTACGATGAAATGATCAATTCCGTGCTAAACGCGGCGTTAAAAAGGCTCGGATTATCATAGCTCATAACTAGCGGTATTTGTTGAACCTATAGAGGCGGCTTATGTCAAAGAAAAAGAAAATCCTGGTAGTCTATGACGAGGCTTCGATGGACATCAGCTCCGAGATCGAAAAGGCCTTCAGCTCCAAAAATGAGCAGAATTCGAAGACTACCAATGTGGATACCTCTATGATGAGCGTTTTGGAACAGGTGGATGCTATTGTCGAGGTCCTGACGGAGTCGGGCTACAATGTCTCGACTACTCTCACGAGCAGCGCCATTCACAGATTCGTCGACAAACTTCGTGAAGAGAAACCTGATCTGGTTCTCAACTTTTGCGAGGCGATCGAGAGCGACTCTTTCCAGGAGATGAATGTCGCCGGATTATACGATCTTCTCAGGATCCCTTACACCGGGAGCGGTCCGCTGACGCTCGGAAGTTGCCTCAACAAGGTGAGAGCAAAGGAGATCCTTTCGTTCCACAAGCTGAACGTGCCCGCATTTCGCGTCTTTACTTCCCCCGACGAAATTTCGAGGAAGAAGGTTAATTACCCAGTAATTGCCAAGCCGATTCATGAAGACGCCAGCGCCGGGATATCGAACGCATCTGTGGTCTACGACCGCGACCATCTTCAGGTGCTGCTCGCGAGAATGTTGAAGACATTCAATCAGCCCATACTCGTCGAACAATTCATAGATGGCCGCGAATTCAACGTCGCTATAGTCGGAAATGAAGAGCTGGTCGCGCTCCCTGTTTCGGAGATCGACTTCAACTCGATGCCGGAAGGATATCACCACATCGTATCGTATGAAGCGAAGTGGATGCCCGAGACGGTCGAATACAAGTCGACCGTACCTATTTGCCCGGCAAAGATCAGCCAGCGGATGCAGAAGAAGATTCAGAACACCGCCATCAGGGCGTACCAGGTAATGGGCTGCCGTGACTATGCCAGGGTCGACATGCGTGTCGACAAGACAGGAAGAGTATTCGTGCTCGAAGTGAACTCCAACCCGGATCTTTCGCCCGAAGAATCCGGATTTGCCCGCAGCGCAAAAGCTTTCGGCTGGACTTACGGCCAGCTGATAAACAATATTGTCGAATCAGCCTTCAAGAGGAGCGTTGGTACTTATTAGACCCACAGTCAGGGAAGACTACTCCCCGATACTGGACATCTTGAAGAGAACTGATTACTTCACCGAAGATGAAGTGGGAATAGCCGACGAGCTCCTCAACTCCTACTTCGACGAATCCCTCGAAAGCGGATACTGGACATATACTGCCGTCACCGACAAAGTGGCGGGCTACGTCTGTTACGGACCGACGCCGCTGACGGAGGGGACTTACGATATTTACTGGATTGCCGTGGACCCCGAACAGCAGGGAAAGAAGATTGGGACAGAGCTTCTTTCCTTTGCCGAGGCGGACATAGCCAGACATCACGGGAGACTCATCACTGTTAACACGAGCTCGCAGGAAAAGTACGTTTCCACAAGAAGTTTCTATTTGAATCGGGGTTATCAAGAGGGGAGTAGAATAAAGGATTACTACCGCCCCGGAGACGACCTCGTGGTCTATGTTAAACAAATCTCGGAGGACTAATTTATGGAACTGTGGCAGCAGATGCTGAGGCAGAGTATTGACAGTGCTGATGACCTTGTCAAGCGTTTCAACTTTGACAAAGAAACTGCCGAAAGGCTTAACAGCCTTTTCCACATCAGAATCAATCCGTACTATTTAAGCCTTATTCGCTATCCCGGCGACCCTATTTGGCTTCAGTGCATACCAGACGCCAAGGAGCTGGAGGACGATGGCCTGCCTATAGATCCGCTGAATGAGGATAATGATAGCCCGGTTCCAAGCATAACACACCGGTATCCTGACAGAGTACTCTTTCTCGTCACGAGCCAGTGCTCGATGTACTGCCGATTCTGCACGAGGAAAAGGAAAGTGAGCGATTCGACCAAGATCAGCATGAAGTACATCCAGGATGGTCTGGATTACATAAAGGCTCACCCTGAAGTCAGGGACGTAATCGTGTCCGGAGGAGATCCTCTCATGCTCACCGACACCATGTTGGAGAAGGTGTTGCAAGGCCTCCGAGAAATCCCGCACGTAGAGATAATCCGCGTGCACACGAAAATGCCCTGCGTGTTGCCTCAGCGCATCACCCCGCAGCTCGTGGAGATGATGAAAAAGTACCAGCCGCTTTATGTCAACGTACACTTCAACCACCCATGGGAGATCACACCGGAGGCGAAACAGGCATGCGATCTTCTTGCCGACGCCGGTTTTCCTCTCGGCAACCAGATGGTCCTGATGAAGGGCGTGAACGACGACGCAGAAATTGTGAAGGAGCTCAATCGCAAGCTCCTCATGATGCGCGTGCGTCCGTACTACATTTACCAGGCAGACATGGTGAAGAGCACGAACCACTTCCGCACCCCCATCAAAACGGGCCTGGAAATCATGGACAAACTCCGCGGGCACACGAGCGGATTGGCGGTTCCATATTTCGTTATAGATGCCCCCGGCGGCGGCGGAAAAATACCGATACTTCCGCAATATGTCCTATACCACGACGACCAGAAGATCGTCGTACGAAATTACAAGTACGAGGTCTTCGAGTACGACGAGGTAACGGGACAATCGAGAGTCGCAGAGCCGGCGGAAGTCGATGAGAGGTTTCTGAGGAAGCAGCCTGTCATTATAAGAGAGCGAAGGCGGCGCGCGTCGAAATCGAAAAGCCGGGCAGCCGTGAAGGTTGCGTTGGACAAACCGACGGAAGGATAAATTTCTCCGGGCTGCCCGCGTAACGGTGGATTTGGGCAGCCCTCATCTTTTCGGGGTCACAATCTGAGCAGTATCGGTCCCGCTCTGAACCAGGACTTAATCTCTTCCGAAGTCGCAAATAAATCCACTAATTCCTATCTTGAAGTGTCGGCAGATCCTGTTGAGTTTTGTGAGAATGGATTGGGTCGACAGGTATCGAGATTCGCTTCAATTTTGAGCGGGAAATTCAGCATCAGTGAGATGAAGTATCCAACACGCCATCG
>JAJYOS010000361.1 GCA_021796055.1 Bacteroidota bacterium | reverse complement strand
AACAGGGAATCCGTCGGCCAGATCAGCGACCTGTACGTCAGAGACGCGCTTTATAAAAAAGTGGTCGCGAGCAAGGTGAAGATCGGACAATCCGATTTACAAAAGGCCTTGGACAGATATTCCAGGACACTAAAGGTGAAGATAATATCGGCCGGCGACTCTTCGACGATCTTCGGATACTACTCCCGGCTCAGGAGCGGTGTCCCTTTCGACTCCATCGAGAAATATTCGGATGTCGTTGAGTACGATTCCAATAAGGCTCCCATTAGGATCACCTACGGCCAGATGGCTGAAGATTACGTGGAAGACACGCTTTTCAACCTGAAGCCCGGCACTTTCTCGAGTCCGGTCATGACCGGAGGCGGGTGGTTCATTTTCAAACTTGTCGGAGTTGAATATCGCGTCCCGCCAAATGCCGGTGACCCCGACTACAACAAGTCCATTCTCGAAGTCATACGGATGAGAAAATCGAGGGTCATCGGGACAAAATACCTCGACCGGTTCTATAGTGACAAACAGGCGGTTGTCGACAGCGCGATTTTCTGGAGCCTTGCGGGTAAAATCTCGTCCGTCCTTGCGGAGAAGGAGCGAGACCGCAATTTCGGTGAGGGCGGGTATCTATACCTCGCCGAAGGCGACATAATGAAAATCGCTGCCGGGTTCGGTGAGATATCGCTGAACAAGGACCTCGTTCATGCGGGGGAAAGCCCGATAACTCTAAAGGAATATTTGTACAGCCTACTCGTTTATCCGTACCTCGTAAAAGACCCGTCACCGCAGGCGACCGCGTATTATCTCATGGCGAGCATTAACAAATACATCCAGTACAAATTCCTCGCAAACGAGGGAATGAACGAGGGGCTTCAGAACAAACCCGATGTCAGAGAGGACATCAAGATTTGGGGAGACGATTATCTTGCCAAGATGCTGAAGAACACCTTTCGTGATTCGGTACACGTCACCGACTCGGATGTCAGGAACTACTACGACGAATCCAGGGAGCGCGAGAAAGTCGATGTCCTGGAGATTCTCAACCACAACATCGATACGATCACTACGGTATTGAAGAAACTTGAGGAGGGCGCCGACTTCCGCGGATTGGCAGATCGATACACGGAGAGGTCCTGGACGAGGGCAAACGGCGGCGAGTTGGGTTACTTCTCCGTCGATTCGTTCGGTGTAATCGGGAAGACGGCCGCCGGTCTGAAGATGGACGAAGTGTACGGCCCGATAAAAACCGACAGCGGCTACTCTGTAATAAAGCTCATCGGCCGGAAGCTGCAGAATAAACGGCGCGAACAGGTGGATATCCGCGAGATCCTGACTCACAGCCTGGATACCGTGGAGACGGTCTTCAGGGAATTACACGCCGGAAAGAATTTCTCGGCCCTGGCGAGCGAATACACCGAGAGGTCGTGGACAAGATCCGACAGCGGGAGCTTCGGATATTTCTCAGTTTACTCATACGGCGAAATCGGGAAGGCGGCGTCAAAGTTGAAACCCGGCCAGGTATTCGGACCTATAGTGACAGACAGCGGCTACTCGATCATCAAACTCATCGGCAGAAGATATGACACTACCGGTATCGAGCAGAACTTTGAATCGGCGAAGAATGAGATCAGGAGCGAGCTTCTCGAGAAAAGATTCAACGAGAAATTTTTCAAGTACATCGCCGGTCTCGCCAGGAAGTACAGGTATTCGATAAACGAAAAGAATCTCCTGGACCTGAAGGTCATCAACATTCCCATGTTCACTTATAAATACATCGGCTTCGGCGGAAGAATCACTGCTCTTCCGTATCTCGGGCCCTGGTACGAATGGATAAATTACATGGGAGAAAAATCGAAGCCCATACCTTGATGAAGTTGTATGTGGGCGTGCAGGCGTGCCGTGACAAGTGCCCGCATTGTGCCCTCAGTCCGGATGACGGGAATTTAGCTCAATTGATATTCGGGGAGGAAAAATGAAGGCTGTCAGAAATGTACTGGTGCTTTTGCTTCTTGCTGCTGCGCAATCGTTCGCACAGGGTTACAAGCTGGTTTGGTCCGATGAGTTCAACGGGACCTCTCTCGACCAGACCAAATGGTCGAACGAAACCACCAACAACAACGGGTGGGGAAATAACGAGTTGGAATACTACACCGACCGGGCGCAGAACTGCAGCGTTCAGAACGGGTACCTCACAATAACGGCCCTGAAGGAAAGCTACAGTGGATTCAATTATACGTCCGCGAGGATAAAAACGCAGGGCAAGTTCTCCTTTCAATATGGCAAAGTTGAGGCGAGGATTAAGCTTCCCTACGGCAAAGGGATATGGCCCGCATTCTGGATGCTGGGAGACAACATTACTTCGGTCGGATGGCCCTCATGCGGTGAAACCGACATAATGGAAATGATCGGAGGAACCGGCACCGGCGGTACAGGCACCACTCTCAGCGACGCGACGGTATACGGGACTCTTCATTGGAACCAGAACGGTCATGCCCAGGCCGGCGGCAAGTATTCGCTCAGTTCGGGGAAGTTCGCAGATGGATTTCATCTCTTCGGAGCGATTTGGACACCGCAGAAGATCGAGTTCTACGTTGACAGCACTATCTATTATCAGATCGACATCACGCCCACAGCCCTCAATGCTTTCAGAAACAAATTTTTCATAATCCTCAATCTTGCCGTCGGCGGCAACTGGCCCGGGTATCCTGACACCTCGACTGTGTTCCCGCAAACGATGCAGGTTGATTATGTCAGAGTTTACCAGGACACAACACAGTCTCCGACGGTTTCGATCGCATCACCGCAGAACAATTCGACGTTCAGTCCGTATTCCGATATCACCCTGTCAGCCGACGCGTCCATTGCGGGCGCGACCATCTCGAAGGTGGAGTTTTACCAGGATGCAGAGAAGATAGGCGAGACGTTCGTCAGTCCATACCAGATGACGTGGAAAGATGTCTTCCCTGGAAGCTACAAAATTACCGCTGTGGCATATTCCTCAGGCGGCTCCTCCTCTGTTTCCGATACCGTTAATGTCACGGTCGGCAGCGGAGCCGCGACTTCTCCGTACGGCGGGACTCCGGCACAGGTTCCCGGCACAATCGAGGCGGAAAACTACGACCTCGGTGGACAAGGGCAAGCGTACTATGACACCGATCCTCAAAACACCGGGGGCATGTACCGTCCGAACGATGCAGTCGACATCGAGGCATGCTCCGACACGGGCGGCGGTTACGACGTGGGCTGGACTGCGCCTTCCGAATGGATGCTCTACACTATCGACGTCAGCGACAGTGGCACCTACCAGGCAGGTGCGCGGGTCGCTTCGGCCTCGACGGGCGGCTCGCTCTCATTCCAGATCGACGGCAAAGATGTCACGGGTATAGTGGGTGTCCCGAACACAGGAGGATGGCAGACCTGGTCGACAGTCCAGAGCGGCACATTCAAGTTGACCGCGGGCGTACATGAGCTGAAATTTCTCGTGGGCTCCGCCGGCTTCAATGTGAATAAGTTCTACATTTATCCTGCGGGTGCCGGCCCTTCTTTGAACCTCCTCTATCCCGACGGAGGAGAGCAGTTCGCTGCCGACAGTATCGTCGAGATCAGGTGGAAGGTCCAACTTGTGGACCAGGTCCGGATCGGATTCTCCACGGACGGTGGAGGATACTATTCGCTGGTGCAATCCGGCGTCGACGCAGGGTTCGGCGTCTATAGATGGAAGGTTCCCCCCACCTCTTCGTCGGAATGCAAAGTGGTGGTGATGAGTCAAAATAATCCCGCAATCATGGATACATCGAGTTCCGTGTTCCTGGTGAGCGACGTCAGTTCCGTTTCCGACGCAAACCGCATCCCTGCAGGATTTTTCCTCGGACAGAATTTCCCGAACCCCTTCAATCCGACGACGAGGATCAGCTTTGACCTGGCAGAAAGCAGCTTCGTTACGATGCGTGTGTACGATCTCCTCGGTCGCGAAGTGAGGACTCTCGTTGACTCGCGTCAATATGCCGGGAACCATTCAGTGGACTTTGACGGCGCGGGCCTTCCCAGCGGTGTCTACTTCTACCGGCTGGAGGCGGGGAACTATAGAGAAGTGAAGAAAATGATTTTGATGAAGTGAACACAATGACCGACGGAGTGCAGCTTTCCGGGTCGGCGGGGCCGATATTGCTGTGAATCGAACACACACATACCTGGTTGAGATTTATATGTGGTCGCTCGCCGCACTTATGCCGACGCTGTGTGCCGCGCAGCCGAAGCTTATTCCTTTTCGCGCATATGACAAGTGGGGATTCTCAAACAGGGAGAAGAAGATCATCATCCGGCCAGATTTCCAATATGTCGATAAGTTTTTCAACGGCTTCGCGAGAGTCGAGGTGGGGGGTAAATTCGGTCTTATAAATGAAAAAGGTGAGCTGGTTGTGAAACCCGAGTATGAAAATGTCCAGGATGTATTCGAAGGCCTGTCTGCCATCGAAGAGAACCGCTTGTGGGGATTCGCGGATGTTTCGGGTAATTTAATCGTGAAGCCGGTCTATGACGAGGTCGGGCGTTTCAATGAAGGACGAGCAGCTGTCAGGAAAGGGGACAGCTGGGGATTTGTCGACACTGAAGGTAAGTTGGTAATTCCCCCGACCTATGCGAATGCGTTCGGTTTCAAATACGGTCTGGCGGGCGTCTTCGTGGGGGACAAGGCGGGTTTCATCGACAGGAACGGGAAGGAAATGGTCAAGGCGATTTACGATGAGATCCCGCTGAAGTATGACGATATGTTCTCAGACAGCCTGTCCGCGGTAAGACTCGGAGGGTTTTGGGGATTCATCAACCTGAAAGGTGATCTGGCGGTGCCGAATATTTTCGATTTTGTATACGCCTTCAGGGAAGGATTGGCGGGGTTCAAGGAGGGGTACAAGTGCGGCTTTATCGACAGGTCAGGGCGCGTTGTAGTCAAGCCTCGTTATGATGCGGTTTATTCCTTCAGTGACGGGTTCGCATGCGTAAGGATCGGCGCCCGCTTTGGATATATAAACAGGCAGGGAAAACGGATAACGAAAATCGGATTTGACGCTGCGGGCCCTTTCGGCGACGGGAGGGCGCGTGTGAGTGCAAATGGTAAATTCGGTTTCATCGGAACTTCGGACAAGATGATCGTTCCGTTAATCTACGAAGGGGCCGACGATTTTCACAACGGCCTTGCGGCAGTCATGAAAGAAGGTAAATGGGGATTCATCGATGTGAACGGCAAGGCGGTGATACCGTTCAAATACGATAGCGCAACGATGTTCAATGGCGGTATCGCGCTGGTAAAGTATAAAGGACATTTCGGCTACATAGGAAAACACGGCGAAGAATACTGGAATGATTCGGCTCAACCGAACCCGAAATGATCGTCCGTTATCCGGAATTATCGATCAAGTCGGACAAAAATCTGAATTTTCGGAGAAATCATGAAATACAAGCTTACACTCTTCTTGACTCTTCTCACATCGCTCGTATTGGGTTTGACTCAACTCGATTATGCGCAGGGCTTCCTGACTGTCGACGGAAAGAAGATCGTCGATCAGAACGGGCAGGAGATACATTTCAGGGGAATGGGGCTCGGAGGGTGGCTCGAGCCGGAGGGCTATATGTTCCTCACATCGAGCTTCGCCAATTCTCCTTCACAGATTCATGACGCGATTCAGAATCTCATCGGTGTCGACAGCACAGTTAAATTTTACGATACATTCCGGAAAGACTTCGTCACGGAAGCCGACATGAAGGCACTTCATGATTGGGGCTTCAACCTGGTAAGGGTTCCATTCCATTACAACGTTCTGACTCCGACGGATTCACCGGGAGTGTACATCCCTGCCGGGTTCGCTCTCTTCGACAGCCTGATCTCATGGTGCAAGAAGTACGACATCTACGTAATACTGGACATGCACTGCGCGCCTGGCTCTCAGAACAGCGATAACATCGGCGATTACAATCCGTCCGTCCCCTCCCTCTGGCAGGATACATCAAAACAGACAAGGACAGTCGAGATCTGGAAGGAGATCGCCGCTAGGTACGCGAATGAAACTACCGTTGCCGGATACGACCTGCTGAACGAGCCGCACTGGGATTTGGGAACGAGCAACACGCTCTTGAGGGACCTCTACGTGCGAATAACTGCGGCGATCAGGTCGGTGGACACCAACCATATCGTGTTCATCGAAGGGAACACCTACGCCACCGATTTCTCCGGGCTCACCCCTCCATGGGATGGCAAGATGGTATACAGTTTCCATAAATACTGGAATACAAACGACGCCGGCTCGATCCAGTCATACCTGAATATCAGGAGCGCTTACAACGTCCCGCTCTGGCTCGGCGAATCCGGAGAGAACTCGAATCCCTGGTACACAGACTGTATATCGCTTATGGATCAGTACGATATCGGGTGGTCCTGGTGGACCCTGAAGAAGTTCAATACAATAAATGCTCCTCTGAACGTTCCGATAACGAGCGGCTATCAACAGCTTCTGAATTACTGGGAAGGAAAAGCGTCGCAGCCGTCGGTGGCATTCGCCACGTCCGCGCTGCTCGGGATGGCGGACAGGCTCAGGTTCGGCAACTGTGTCTTCATGAAGGACGTAATAGACGCCATGATGAGACAGCCCATCGATTATTCAACCCTTCCGTTTGTCGACGATACGATTCCCGGGACCATCTATGCAGTCAATTATGACCTCGGGAGAATTGGATACGCGTACAACGACGCAGATTTTGAGAACATCGGCGGCTCGAAC
>JAJYOS010000360.1 GCA_021796055.1 Bacteroidota bacterium | reverse complement strand
GTAGTTGATCGGGATGGACATCGCGTATGGTTTGTACATCTATCAGGTGGATGCCCCGGGCATCGGTACGAAGATAGGCAAATTCGCGGTGGTAAAGTGAGGAGAATGACAAAATGAAAAAGAGTTTGCTCCTCGTGTTCGCATTACAGATTCTTGTCGCAGGAAGCGCGTACTCGCAGCTCTTCGTGTCGAACGTTTCAAAGGTGGGGACGACCGCCGGCGCATTCCTCGAGATACCGGTCGGCGCCAGAGCGCTTGCTATGGGCGATGCATTCGTTGCCACCGCTGAAGATGCAAGCGCACTCTACTGGAACCCCGCGGGAATTGCGAGAGTGCAGAGCAACCAGGCATTCATACAACACACGAACTGGTTGGCCGGTACGACGTTCGATTACGGCGGTGCAGTCTTTCCGTTGGGAGAGTTAGGCACCATCGGTGCATCGGTCACTTCATTCAATTCCGGACAAATGGAGGTGACGAACATCGATTTTCCGAACGGCAACGGTCTTTATTTCAGCGTGAACGACATCGCGCTCGGAGTCGCGTATGCCCGCCAGCTTACCGACAAATTCTCAATCGGAGTCAACGCGAAGTACATCCAGGAAAGCATCTGGAACGAGCAGGCGAGCGCATTTGCCATCGACATCGGCACTCTTCTGACGACAAATTTTCTGAACGGCCTGCGGATCGGAGCGACGATATATAATTTCGGTACCAACATGCAAATGGCCGGCCCCGATCTGAGGCAATTCCATCCGATAGACCCGACAAAACTCGGTACGAACCAGAACATTCCTGAAGACATCGAAACCAACAGCTGGCCGCTGCCGTTGAACTTCCAGTTCGGTCTGGCGACAGACATCATAAAAACCGAAGACAACACGCTGACTATCGACATGGACGCACTCCATCCCAGTGATAACTATGAAAGCATCAATGTCGGAGGAGAGTACAGTTTCAAGAAGTTCATCTATTTCCGGGCCGGCTATCGAAACCTGTTCCTGAAGGACAGTGAAGGGGGACTCTCGGCAGGAGTCGGTCTGCATTACGAGATACCATACAGCAATCTCTCCGTCGCTTTCGACTATGCCTACAACAACTACGGAAGGCTCAGTGCAACGAACACGTTTTCGCTTGCGGTTGGATTCTAGGAATTAGTGATGATCATCTTGCTTTGTGAAATGGAGAAGACTTGAAACAAAATCACGTTACCTCGTTTTTCCTGGCCTTTGTTTTTCTTTCCGGGACTTGTCTGGCACAGACGGGCAGCATCGGGAAGCTGGCAGTGTCGTTCGATCGCAGGTACGGCCAGGTGGAAGTCGGAGGCAATTATGTCGGCGCGGAGTTTCACCGCAGCCGGCCGCTTCCTTCCAGAATAAGTCTCTACTATCCGGTTGCCAACAGTATAGATCTGAGTACCGACTACTGGAAAAGGGGCGAATCCGAACCATTTAAGGTGTTCGTGAACATCGGCGACAGGGTTGATACAATCGGCGTGAAGCCGTGCGACTATCGGTGGACGCCTTACGCTGCTGACTTCACCGATAACCTTCCCGGGTACAAGGTTGACATCTCTTACCGCTTCTGCGACGACCTTCCGTTCATGGTGGTCGAGATGAAGTTCAGGAATTTATCCGGGTCGGCGAAGACGTTTCATGTGAGAACGGTGCTCTCTACAATTCTGCGCACCTGCCAGACTTACGCATGGAAGGACACGGCACGTGTTGAGTACATGCGCGGCGGCAGGGTATACGTAGCAGACTTCAGGTATCTGGACACCGATTCGGCATCCGTGATAGTTGCGAATGCAGGCGGCGCCGTGCCGGTGAATGGGAAAGAGGAAACGTCTGGAAGAACGGAACTCGATCCTGCCGCGAGATTCGAATATGCTGAGACGGTTAAGCCATCAGGAAGTTTCACCATCGTGCAGCTCGTCGGATCATGCAGAATAGGCGAGACAAAGAGCATGGTGGCGAAGGCACTCGCCCGCTGGAAAGAAAGCGTGAAAAAGAACGATGCGCGGATTGTCAATTATGCATACCGCGACGCTCTGATCGAGGTTCCTGACAAAAATCTTGAACACACAGCGATGTGGTCGAAAGCTATGCTCGCCACGGACAGGCATTATATCGACGGCTCGATAGTTCCGATGCCCTGCCCGGCCGAGTATAACTTCTTCTTCACGCACGATGTACTCCTCACGGATCTCGGCGCGGTCAATTACGATCTTGCGAGGGTGAGGCATGATCTCCTGTTCATCCGGTCACTTACGCGGCGCGATTCCATTCTGCCCCACGCATTCTACTGGCGCGACAACGGTTTCAAGACCGAATTCGCGGCGGCGGATAACTGGAACCACCTATGGTTCATGATCGTGTGCGGTACTTATTTGAAGCACAGCAATGACATCGAGACGCTCGACTTGTTATATCCGATATTGAAGAAGAGCGTAGAGATGACTCTTTCCAATCTTGGGCCCGGAGGGCTGGCGTATTCGACGAGACCGGACTGGTGGGACATCGGCAACAATTATGGCGCACGCTCGTACCTCACCGCGCTGATGGTGCGGGCCTTAAGGGAATACGGCTACGTCGCGCTGACATTAAATAGAGACAACGGGTTCGCTGCGAAATGTCTCCGGACATCGGACTTGCTGCAGAAGGATCTTGTCAAGAAGCTGTGGAATTCCAAGGCAGGTTATCTTCTCAACACTCTCGATACGACCACCGTGGACTATCATTATTACGCCGGTTCCCTCGTCGCCGTAGATTTCAATGTGCTCGACAGGGAAAGATCGGATTCACTTCTTGCAACCGCCAGAAAGGAACTCCTGGATACTCACCTTGGCATAAGGAACGCGATGCCCGACGACTTCGACAAGCTTGCATCCCTGTACAAATTCCAGGACGGCGAAGCGGGCGGTCCGTATGTTTATATGAACGGGGCGGTGTGGCCGCAGACCACGGCCTGGTACATTCTGGCGTTGATCCAGAACGATCACGTCAACCAGGCGAGAGAGGCTTTGTCAAAATACCTCAGCATCGGCGGTATTGAGGACAGTCCGAACGGACAGCCGTCATTCTTCGAATATCGCTTTTCCGATCCGTCTTCTCCGCTTTACGGGAAGATCGACAAGCCCAACTTCCTCTGGGCGGGCGGTTGGTACCTGAACTCGCTGTACCATCTTGCGGGGGTAAGGGAGAACGAGTGGAATATCTATCTCACGCCTCACTTGCCGAACGGTTTCCAGAATACAGCATACGATCTGACTTCCGCCGGCCGAATGCACCGGGTGACCTGGACAGGCACGGGCGGATATTTCAGGGAAATTTCCGCCGACGGTGCAAATTTGCACTCTGCGGTAATCGATGGAAAAGGGAAGGACATCCGTGCCGAACTCGGTACGCCCGACAGTCCGTATCTGGCATCAGCATCATGTGTTATTAACGCCGTCAGCTATTCGGGCAATACCCATACGCTTGAAGTAAACGCCAAAGGACTGGTCGGTCAGTATGCAGGCTTGGCTGTTATCTCGCCGAAGCCGATGCGAAAAGTGATTGTCGGTAGTAAAGATATGACTTCACAGGCAGTCTCGACGGACAAAGGTGGGGTCTATTCGATCAAAGTGAGTTTCCCCTTTGCAAGACAGCTTGAGAAAGCACATTTTATATTCTAACTGAGTCTTTGAAAGAGTTGCGAGTGATAACGAATAGGGCAATATGTGCCGGTTTTGGAAAGGGTCGTTTGATCCGGCTGGCATTCCTGATTTTATTTCTTCCGTTAATTGTCCTGGAAGCCGGGTGCGGAGGCGGGCAAAGGGAGGAGGACACCAGGAGCGGCAGGATCAACCTGATTTATTGGCCGGCGCCGAATCC
The DNA here is from genome assembly GCA_021796055.1 of Bacteroidota bacterium. The sequence continues at coordinate 2,912 of JAJYOS010000360.1, read as the reverse complement.
GCAGGAGATAGAGCTGGCGACTGTCCTGGTCAAAAAATGGAACAAACTGCACCCGAACATATTCGTCAAGATGCAGCCGCTTCCGGTCAATCGCTCAACAGAAGAAGTCCTGATGGCGGCCATCGCAGCGAAGACTACGCCCGACGTCTGTTCCAACATCTGGCCCGGCAGCGTGCCTGAATACGCCCGGGCCGGCGCGATAGTGAGGCTCAGCTCGTTCCCTGATTTCGACTCTCTCGTCTCCACAAGGGTGGGCATGAGCTACATGAAGCAGTTTAAGTCAGCGGACGGCAACTACTACCAGATTCCCTGGAAGGCCAATCCTTTGATGATGATCTACAACAAGAAGCTCTTCAAGAAAGCCGGCATTGCCAAGCCTCCGTTGACCTACTCAGAATTTCTGGCTGACGCGAAGAAGCTAACCTACTCTTCGAAGGGCAACGGTGTTATCGATCACTGGATGGGGTACAGGGACATCAGGCCGGTTTGGTGGCAGCGTTTCTTCGACTTCTTCGCGCTGTACAAGGCTGCGTCTTACGGGAAACCATTCACACGGAACGGCGAAGTCGTCGCCGATACCCAGGCCGTAAGAGAAGTGTTCAGCTTCTTCCAGCAGTGCTTCAGGAACGATTATTTTCCCCGGACAGTTTTCTCATATGACCCTTTTCTGGAGGGCGTTGTGGCAACGGAGTTCGTCGGTCCATGGACGATTTCGTACATCGAGAGCAACTACGGCGGCAAACTCGACTTCGGAATAGTACCGATCCCCGTTCCGGACAATCATGTCGGACCGGTGGATACCTACGGCGATCACAAGTGCATGTGCATCTTCAGCACGACCAAACATCCGAAGGCGTCGTGGGAATTCTTGAAATACCTTCTCAGCGAGAGTTCGGACCTCGACCTCTTGAAGATAGCAAGCCAACTGCCCGTGAGGAAGGACCTGCTGAAGTCGAAGAAGTTCGCCGAATTTTTCGATAGGCATCCAGACATGAAGACGTTTGCCGAAGAGGCACCTTACGCACACGAAGTTGACCAGACCCCGGACCAGAAAGAAATCTTCGACGCTATTTCGCAGGAATTCGAGAAATGCTCCGTCTACGACGTCTCCTCGCCTCAAAAGGCTACAGAAGACCTCGTCCGAAACGTCAAAGTCTTGCTCGATTGGGATAAGTGATGAAACGTCCAGGAAAAGTAGGGCTGACTCTGTCGGCGCCGTATATCATCTACGCACTGACGTTCGTCGTGTTCCCGCTCCTCTTCTCGATATATCTGATTTTTCACAGGTGGGACGGTATGTCGGCGCCGGTGTGGATCGGGATGAAGAATCTCGACAGGCTGGTAAGCGATTCTCTTTTCTACCAGTCGCTGCTGAACACGCTGCAGTTCCTCGTCATTCAGATTCCGCTCCAGATATTCTTCGCACTGATCTTTGCGGTCACGTTGAATTCCATAAAAGTCCTGAGGAGCTTTTTCAGGGCCGTGTATTTCATGCCAGTGGTCGTTTCCGGTGTCGTGGTTACGATCGTCTGGCTGCAGCTCTATTCGTTCGATAACGGGATCCTGAACAATATGCTCACACAGGTTGGTTTGCCTCCGCTGCCGTGGCTCGTCAGCACTTCGCTTGCGATGCCGTCGATTGCCATCATGGCGACGTGGAAGAACGTCGGATTGTACACTGTGATGTTCCTCGCGGGCCTGCAGAGTGTGCCGGAAGAGTACTACGAAGCCGCGACAATCGACGGGGCATCGGCCGTGCGTAAGTTCTTCAGGATTACCGTTCCGCTCCTTGCTCCGACGATGACGCTCGTCGTGATTCTTTCCACAATAAACGGCTTCTCGCTGTTCGTCGAGCCGTTCGTCATGACAGGCGGCGGCCCCCTGAACGCGACGCTGTCGTCGGTCCTCTACATCTATAACCAGGCGTTTTCATTCGGACATCTCGGCTACGCCTCAGCGCTTGGGTTCGTCTTCGCAATTATAATACTCGTTGCCGTCCTGGTGCAGCGAAAATTCCTGGAGACCGAATGAAGAGGAACCTTTCTTCGCTGGTAACTTACTTTTTCCTGGCCGTCTTTGCCGCCGGGTTCCTTTACCCGTTTCTGTGGATGCTGTCCGGCTCGTTCAAACCGGACTTCGATGTCATGAAGTTGAGCCTGTTGTCTTCGCACTTCACGCTGGGAAACTACGCGCTCGTCTTCAGCAGGATACCCATAGTGAGGGCATTCTTTAACAGCCTGATCGTCGCGATGGCCGTGACCGGAAGCGTCGTGGTGTTCGGCGGGATTGTCGGATATTCGCTCGCCAAGATAAAGTGGAAAGGATCCAGATACCTTACGGTATTCCTTCTGTTTACGATGACGCTTCCATTCCAGCTGACGCTGATACCGTTATACACTATGGTCGTCAAGTTCGGATTGACCGACAATCTCCTCGGCCTGATTCTTCCCAACATGATGACGGCGCTTTCAATAATAATGTTCAGGCAGTTTTTCGTTTCCATACCCGATTCTCTGATCGAAGCGGCACGTATGGACGGATGCAGCGAGCTGAAATTGATTTTCAAGGTCGTGATGCCGCTTTCAAAACCGGCTGTGATGACCGTTGCGATCATAACTTTCCTGACATCCTGGAACGACGTCTTGTGGCCTTTGATAGTGATTCGCAACCAGAATTTAATGACGCTTCCTCAGCTGATTACTGTATTCGTACTCGGTGGAGAGGCGGAGTCGCATCTAGGCGCCGAGCTGGCGGCTTCCACGATGCTTGCAGTACCGATTCTGCTCCTTTACATGTTTTTCCAGCGTTATTTCATTCAGAGCTTTATTTCGTCAGGAGTAAAAGGTTGAGTGCATTAGCAATACTTCTCGCATTTGTCGTGGGTTTTCCCGGCGTCGGGGGGACTGCGTCGC
>JAJYOS010000359.1 GCA_021796055.1 Bacteroidota bacterium | reverse complement strand
ATCGCTGGTGCACCTGTGCCGCATACCAAGATCGTCTCAACAGTTCCTTGTCGATTACAATTATGTCGGGCCGGACGCTGTCCACGTGTTGGTAATAAAGTGAAGCGGAGACGAAATCGTCCCACTGGAATGAAAGCACCACTGAATTTCTCGGAAGGCTTGTCAGGATGTCCCTGGTATACATTTCAACTGAGTAATCGTTGCTCTCATCGACGGCAGAGAAATTGGCAAGCGTTGAAACGGCCGGGAAAATGACCAGGACGACAATCATCCAGGGTCTCCACCAGGACCGTGTCGTGCATCGATCCAGCAGGTATCTGAAACCGATTGCCGCGAAGAGCGCGAGGGAAATATATGAAAGAAGGAAATAGCTGGAAATATCATGGATATTATAGTTCGCGGCGTAGATAAGGTCGCCGATTATCAGCAGGAGCGCCCACCAGAAAAGTCGCCTGCATGAGAAAATGGATACGAAGATTCCGACTATGACCAGAACGATCGAGACCCTGAATTCTCCATAAAGAGAGTTGAAGAAGGTTCCAATCTGGTGTTGAAAAACCTCGAACGAGCTGAACATCCACGTTCTGAATTGTTTGCCTGTGACATGCCAGATGAACCTCTGCAGGTTGTCCGGATTACCCCAGTCCATCAGTGGGTGCTGGGCCGCCCGTATGGGAAGATATAGATACAGGAGCGACGGAATGAATCCGCCGATGATTATGAAATAGAGGGCCTTCAAGTTGAAACGAGTTTGCCGGTACCGCGAAACCACCAGGTAGGCGATTGCGGGAAGGGTGAGCACCGTGGTCATGTGATTGGTGAAACCCAGTCCCAGAACTAATCCCGCCAGGATGGCGCGCGATTTCACGGGCTCCGAGTAGAATCCGAGCCAAACCAGCATTATGAGCGAGAACAGGACAAGCTGCAGCGGATAAACTTCGATCGATGTGCTTTGATCCCAGAACGTTCGCGAGAAGACCAGCACAAAACCGGCAATCACCGAACTCCATCGAAGGACAAATTCATTTTGTCCGGCCGGCTGACGGCTCTGCTCGTTTCCGCCCTTAGAAGCCTTCTGTGACTTTTCCTCGCCGTTGTTTAAAGGGGCGAGCACGATTTGAGCTCTGGAGAAAACCAGATAGAAAATGCCTGCGGCCAGCGCGGTGCACAGGGCAGCGAAGAGGTTTGCCCGCATCGCCACTTCACGGAAAATGGGGATGTGGACAAACAAGTAGCCGAGCATTGTGAACAAGGGATAACCAGTCGGGTGAGCGATTCCGAGAGTCCAGAGGTCGGTGGTAAGCTCTCCGCCGTCGATGTAGGGAACGCTGCGGCTCATGGTGAAAATATAGATGGAGAATGCGAGCGCCGACACGATGCCGAAAATAATCAGATCGGTCCGGGAGAGTTCCAACGGCGCGGCCGCTTTCCGCGACTGTTCATCCCTTTTTCCGCCGGGCCCGCTCTTCTTTGGATCCTTCAAAAACTTTCCTTCTTAATCGGCTGCTTCGGTAAGTTCCGCAATCACTTTCCTGAACAGAGAACTCATCCGTCTCATACGGGACTTCAGGCTGTCGAGGAACTCGTCGGCGTTCTTGAAATCGAGATGTGCCGACAGCGAGGCAAGTTCACGCTCATCGTGCGGTATTTTGTGACTGGTCTTCGACAACGAAGCAAAATTGGAAAATTCTATCATCCTGTAGAAACCGTAGCTTTCTTTTATCTCTTCGGCGGATTCTTCGGGCAACGCGCCAATCTCCTCAAGATTGTCCACCAGTTCAGGGATGCTGCACGGCAACAATTCCCGCATCTTGTCGAGGTGCGCGATCACCAGCGTTTGCACGAGGAACTCGACCGCGAACATGCCGCCGTCGCCGGTCTTAACGTCCGTCTCGTCGAAGTAACTCTTGCTCTGGATGACTTTGCCGTAGAGGGCCGATATCTCGTCGACGGCATGGCGCGTGAGCTTGAAGTTCTTGAGTCTTTGCGACAGCGCATCGTTTATCTTCTTGGAGGCGGTTATGCTTCTGAAGCGCGTCATCGCCATTAATTCCCAGATCGAAAGGCGCTTCTCGAGGTAGGTTTCATATTCCGACTCAGTCATAAGGAGAGGTGCGCTCTTGCCCTCAGGTCTGAGCTTGAGATCTATCGTGAATACCGGGTTCCCGTCTGCGTCCAGCATGTTCTTCTGAATTTCCGGGATCTTCTTCTCGAATGCGGGCTTGCTCTGTTTCAGTTTGTCGGGGAGAATGAAGATGACGTCGATGTCAGACATGAAAGACATTTCGTGAGAGCCGAATTTTCCGCCGGCGATGATTATGGGCCTGCTTTTGTGGAACACTTTTTCCACGGCATCCATGAAGAACTTCTCGGCGACCATACTCCATTTTGAATGCGTTTCGGAAAGTGAAATATCCTCGAGGAGGTAGAGCATTCCGAGCTTTATCTCGTTAAACTCTTTGACGAGGGATACGGGCAAATCGTCTGAGAGATATGTGCCCACGTCGAGCAGACGCTCCGGTGATATGAGCAGATCGAGAAGGAGTGGATCAGCGGTAAGGTAATCGACAAACCTCGTCGCCTTCGAACAGAGCGTAAGTATCAGCTTCCTGAAGTTGTCGTCGGCGAGAGACTTATAGAATACTTCGAGGCTTTTGACCGACGTAACGACGCGGGACAAATTTTTCAGCGTAAGGTCCTGGTCTACGGTGAGCTTGATGTCCTCGAACAGCCGGGGGGCAACTTCGCGGAAGGCCTTCGTCACCCCTGAGGGAAACTCTATATCTCCGGCCCTCGTGATGCCGCGCGATAGAAATTGGACATTACGATAGCTTTCCTCAAGCCTGACTATTCCGTAATTCTCCAGGACCCTTCGTGTACGCTCGTCGTTTATCGATCCCTCGAGAAGCTGCTCTATCTCACCTCTCTCTATCGGCTGCTCGATGCGGAACACGTTGTTGAACAGGTCCGATACCGTTTCGAAATAGTTGAATAATTCATTCCTGAATTTCCGCTCGTTCTTGTAACCGCAGCGCTTGGACAAATTCCTGAACTCAACGGCGTCGGAAGGGATTGTGTGAGTTTGCCTGTTACTATAGAGCTGCAAGCGATGTTCCACAAGCCGGAAAAACTTGTAAGCGTTTGAGAGGACGGCTGATTCCTGCCTGGTGAGGATCTTGTTCTTTTCGAGAAGCTTGAAGGCGCGAAGAGTGTTGCCGGTCTGGATCTCGGGCTTGGCGCCGCCGTTCAGGAGCTGCAGGGCCTGGACGACAAATTCAATGTCTCTAATCCCTCCGCGCCTGAGTTTGATGTTGTATTCGTTCGGGTTGGCGGTTTCGATCCTGATCTTCATGCGGGGAATTTCATCTATCGGGTTCTCGAGCCAGGTGCGGGGATAAATAAACGGACGGATATGGTTGAGGAATATTCGGGTGAGGTCTTCGTCGCCGGCGACATGCCGTGCTTTGATGAGCATCTGTCTTTCCCACAGTTCTCCCCGTGACTCGTAATACGCTATCATCCCTTCGAGGCTTTGTGCGGCCGCACTCGAGGTGCCGTCCGGCCTGAGTCGCAGATCGATCCGGTACAGATGTCCCTCGGAAGACTCCGCCGTCAAATGTTTGATGAGCTCATTGACAAAATAGTTCGCTTCCTCGGAAGCCTCGGGGTCGCCTTGGCCTTTACCCTTCGAGTAAAGGAAAATGAGATCGATGTCCGAGCTGTAGTTGAGCTCAGCCCCACCCAGTTTACCCAGTGCGATACAGCTGACCGAGGCCTTCATCGGGCCGCGTTTCGTCTTCGTCTCTTCGCCGGCAATGGAGAAGAAAACCTGAAGGATACAATCGGCGAGCTGGGATATCTGAAGAGTCGTGGTCTCGAGATTGTCTCTTCCGCACAGGTCGCGGGCGCCGATCCTGAGTATCTCGCGTTTGTAAATCCTCCTGACGAAATCATTCTTGTGAGAGGACTCCTTGTAGATGCGGACCTGGTTCGAAAGCTCGGCCAGGAGGGAATCGGGGCGCAGCTGCGACTCGATTCCTGTCGGCGAAAAGAGAAACCTGAAATAAGACGGATGCCTTACAAGAATATCCGCGAGGTACTGGCTTGCAGATACGACCTTAAGAAGATCGGCGAAAAGTTTAGGGTCCCTGGATAGGTCCGACAAAACCGATGCAGAGTTCGGAGTGGTCGCCAGAAACCGCTCGAAGTTGTTCAATGTCATGAACTGATCGGGAAGAGCGGCGGCGGATTGTTCCAGCCTGTCTGCGAACTCTGCCGGGTTTATTGCAGCGCCGGAATTGATTATCAGCTCGAAGATTTTGCGCAGCAGGGCAGAGATGTTTTCTTTAGCTGCGGCGTCCACGCTTGCTTCCGAATGAATCTTTCCTGGAGAGATAATTCAGGGTCACTGAAGCCAATTGAGCTGCGCCGAACACGAAGGCCGACTCGTCCACTCTAAACCTGGAGCTGTGAATGGATGCAGTCGCGCCCGCTTTCTTGTTGGCCGCGCCAACCCACCAGAAACTTCCGGGTACCTTTTGAAGGAAATAGGAGAAATCCTCGGCTCCCATCTGCGGCGGAACTGATACAGCCGATCCTTTGCCGAAGAGCGCTGCCGCCGTCTCTCGGGCGAGCGAGGTCTCCGGCTCCGAGTTCACAAGGACAGGATATCCATGGCTGACTTCGGCTCTGCAGTCTCCGCCTAGTGCACGTGCGCATTCGGTTGTCGTCTTCTCTATAAGATAAAGCGCTTTCTTGCGCCATGTTTCGTTCATTGTCCTCAGCGTACCGGAAAGCTTGACTGAATCGGGAATTATGTTCGTAGCGGTGCCTCCGTGTATCGAACCGATCGTGAGCACAGAAGGTTCAAGAGGGTCTTTCATGCGGGTTATCACCGCCTGAAGGGCCAGCACGATTTGTGCACTGATGAATACCGGGTCTATGGCTTCATGAGGCTTTGCGCCGTGGCCCCCGCGTCCGAAGACGGTGATATAGATTTCGTCCGCGGATGCCATTAACGGACCGCTCCGGAATCCGAGCCTGCCGACGGGCAAATCTGTGGTAATGTGCTGACCGAAAATGGCATCGACGTCAGGACCTGCCAGAACGCCGTCCCTGATCATGGCGGCGGCTCCTCCGGGATTCTTCTCCTCGCTCGGCTGGAAGATGAACTTCACTGTCCCGCGTATGTCATCTTTCATCAGACTCAGTATCTTCGCGGCACCCAGCAGCATTGCCATGTGAGAGTCGTGTCCGCATGCGTGCATCACTCCCTTGTTGCGGCTCGCAAAACTCACCCCGCTCTCTTCCGCTATCGGGAGCGCGTCCATGTCGGCTCTGAGCCCGACGACACCGCCTCCGCCTTCTCCGGTCAAAACTCCGACAAGTCCGGTTTTTCCGACGCCGCGTTTCACTTTGATGCCCAGTTTGCCGAGCTCCGCCGCAATGATCTTCCCGGTCTCAATCTCTTCAAAGGCCAGCTCCGGATGCTGGTGGAGGATTCGTCTTATTTTTATAATATCGGGGAGGATTTTCCTTGAAAGTGAAAGGATTTCATCTGTCATTCTTTAAAAATATTCCGTACGCGCCTTAAATTCAATTGCACCGGCAATTTACATCGCAGTGGCTTTGGCTGTCAAAGAAGCCCTCGGACTTGAACCCCATTTCAGTCAAACTTAAATTGAATCGAGATGACGGTACCTAATCAACTGACTGTCCTTAGAATCCTCCTGACACCGATATTTGTGGTCCTGTTGATCAGCGAACGTCTTGTTCTGAAACAAGTATCTGTTCTCGTGTTCGCCCTTGCAGCCTTGACAGACTGGTATGACGGTTGGGTCGCAAGGAAGCTTGGCAAAGTGAGCAGGTGGGGGATATTTCTCGATCCGCTTGCGGACAAAATTCTGACGTCCGCTGCTTTCATTGCTTTTGCCTGGTTGGGCCTGGTCGCGTGGTGGATGGTATGGGCTATTGTAGTCAGGGACATTTCGATAACATTACTTCGCTCGTTCTCCGAGTTGCGAGGGCGGACGCTGCGCACCAACTATAGCGCGAAGGTCAAAACGTTTTCTCAAATGCTGTTCATTTACGCAGTTCTCCTGGCCCTGGTTCTAAAGCAAAGTGTTCCGGAGCTCCTGCCGGCCTTCAAAACGATTCTTGACACCTCTGTCCTGTACTACTCAATGCTTCTCGTCACCATATTGACACTAGGTACAGGAATCCAATACCTGATAGAGAATTACAAAGTAATCTACTCTTCCTTTAGGGCGTTCAGTGGAAGAACACAATCGGAATGAGGGGTCTTCCGGAGGCTCTGTTGGCGTAGACGCTGGCAGCGTAAGTCATTCCCGCGCGCCAAATTTCATCGACAGGCTTATCTCTACCGGTCTCGGCAGCGGCCTTTCCCCGATTGCTCCCGGTACCGCTGGCTCACTTGTCGCTTTAGCTGTATACTTCATCCCGGATTTTCAGAAACCCTATTTCATAATCCCTGCGATAATCCTTTTCTTTGGATGGGGAACGATTTCCGCCGGTCGGATGGAAACCAGCTACGGCCATGACCCCTCGAGGGTCGTGATCGACGAGATTGTGGCGATGTGGATATCTCTGCTTTTCCTTCCCAAGCGGATTCTTCTTGCGGCGTTTGCGTTCCTCCTTTTCAGAATGCTGGATATTTTCAAACCATTTCCTGCCAGCTATTTCGATAAACGGAACGGCGGAATCTCGATAATGATGGACGACGTCGTGTGCGGAGTCTATACCAACATCATCTTACAGCTCTATTTGTA
>JAJYOS010000358.1 GCA_021796055.1 Bacteroidota bacterium | reverse complement strand
AGGACCTCGCCATGCCCTCCCCCCAAAGACAGTATGATAATTCCCGTGGTCCCTCTTCCTTGTCCCGATCCGAAACCTCCATGTTATGATCGGGATCCCGAACCTCCAGTTCGGAAAAGTGAGAGGACGAAGGTGAGGGTGATCTCCGAATCGGGTTTACTCTTTTCGTACTCGCACATCCGGCGTGAAGATGCTCCCGGGATTGTGACACACACTCCGTTGAGGAAAGAGACCTTGAGGTTCTTCCCCTCGCAGGGGAAACGAGTGACTGGACGATCTGGTAAATGCCCCGCCCCTCATTGCATATGTGGTTTAATTTTTAATTGAGATACCGGCCGATAATTGGATTTTCTTTCACGCTTTGTTAAAATTGATGCGCATGGAATCAGAGAAGGGCGTCGTCCCACAGTCCTCATCAGCGAAGAGAGACAACTTGCCGGAACTCACGCACGCTTCGAAGACCATAGACGTTTCCGACAACGAGTACTGGAACTATTGCGATAATTGCGGGACGAGGCTCGAAACATTCCGGTGCAGATATGTCTGTCCGAAGTGCGGTTTCTTTCACTCTTGCAGCGAACCGTAAGCAGAAGTGCAGATCAATTCCCAAAAATTAAGAAGGAGCTTGGATGAACAAGAAGACTAAGGTCGTCAGGAAGAAGCATCATAAGAGAGTAGATAGTATAAAAGCTAAGGCGAAAGCGCGTCGCGCCGCAGCAAACAAGGCGAAAGCATCAGGTCAGTAGCTGAGCTCCAAGTTCCAAAAACCAAGCTCCAAACAAGTTCTAAAAATCGAGTTCCATCTCTAACATGCCGTTTTTGCTTCTTTGCTAATTGGAGCTTTGTTTTTGCCTGGGACCTGGAAGTTGATCTTTGGAGCTTTCTCCATTTAGACGGTAACTCTCCAAGAACTTGAAATCATACGTTAAAGAACTGGAATACGCTCTGAAGGTTGTGAAATCTTCCGAACGTATCACGCTTAAATACTTTCGGTCGAAGTTCAAGGTCGATTATAAATCGGACAGGAGTCCGGTCACCATTGCCGACAAGTCCTGCGAGAAATTCCTGATTGGAGAGCTTTCGAAGAAATTTCCCGAACACGGATTTTATGGAGAAGAGTTCGGAGATAGCTCCGCCGGAAGTGAATTCCGGTGGATAATAGATCCGATAGACGGCACACGCAATTTCACACGAGGCATCCCCTACTGGGGGACGCTATGCGGACTCGAACATAACGGCGAGATGGTCGCCGGTATCATGGCGCTGCCGGCGCTGAAAAAGACCTACTGCGCATCGAAGAGACACGGCGCCTTCTGCAACGGCAGGCGAATAAAAGTGAGCAAGCTGGCGGAGCTTGAGAAGTCCACGGTAGTTTTCGGAGGGCTGAGCTATTTCGTCGGGACGAAATACGAGAGAGCATTCCTGGACATTATAAAATCATCTTATCACGATCGTGGTTTCGGCGACTGTTTCGGATACACTTTTGTTGCCGACGGCCAGGCCGAGGCGATGATCGACCCGATCGTGAGTCCGTGGGATGTCGCCGCGATCAAGCCGATAATAGAAGAGGCGGGCGGAGTCTTCACCGACTTCGAGGGGAATCCCACTATTTACAACCGCACGGGACTTGCTGGGAACCCGTGTATGCACGAGGCGATACTGAAGAAATTTTCTCTCTGAGGGTTTGAGCTAACTTCTCTTGGCGCGGAGTCAGGCGAAATTTCCGGCGGTCAATCCGCTTTCACCTTGATCACCACCATCGTCATATCGTCGTGCTGCGGAGCGACTCCGACGAACTTCCTGACTCCGGCGTCTATCTTCTCGATCATCTGTTTCACCGGAAGCTGTCGCGTAGCCTCGATTAGCTCGACGAGCCTCTCCTCGCCGAACTCGTTAGCCTCCGAATCCATCGCCTCAGTAAAGCCATCCGTATAAAACACGAGCGCGTCGCCAGGCTTAAGGGTGATCTCCATTTCCTCGAGGGTGGCGTCGAACTTGTCCCCGTCGTCGAGGCCGAGCGCGAGGCCGTTCGGAGTGAACAGCTTCGCCGATGTCGAATCGGATGAGAACAGGGCGAGCGGGTTGTGACCGGCGCGCGAGAATTTCACCCTGTTCGTCTTTGTGTCGATAACCGCGTAGATCATGCTGATGAAAGTCCCGCGCGAAATCGAGCGGTATACAATCTGGTTTATCTTGCTCAGAACTTTTCTCGGTGACGGCTGGTCCTCGGCTGATCCCAGAAGCGCGCCCTTTGTCAATGTCATATAAATCGCGGCCGGCAATCCCTTGCCTGAGACGTCGGCGATTGCGGTACCTATTAGTCCGCTCTGCATCTGGACGAAGTCGTAGTAATCTCCGCCGACCTCGAGTGCCGGAATGCATATTCCCCCGAATTCCAGAGAGGGCACCGAGGGAGTCGACTTCGGGAGCAGGTTGTTCTGCACGTTCTTGGCGATTTCGAGCTCGCGTGACATCCGTTCTCTCTCGCTTATGCGGCGGATATGGACGGGCATCAGATCGACCGTAAGCTCAAACGCCTGTTTCCTCCAGAGCGCCACGAGCGACACCGCGATGGGGAGGAGAAGAATGATTGACGATATGACGGAGTTTGTCGCCATGTAAGAGTTTGACGAATTGAAGATCGGGATGAGTCCCTGCGCCGAGCAGAAGATCGCGCTCGCGACAAGTGTCGTGACGAAATCGTATTTCAGGAATAGAAATATCAGAGCACCTGAGAGAGCAATGGCTATGAAGGTGTGCTGCAATACGCTGTAATCACCGTATGGCAGCGGGTAAAACATCGAAGGAATGAAGAGAATCGCGGAGACCGCCATCCCTTTCACGAGCTTCCTCTTGCCGAAGTAGGAAAGCAAACCGAATCTGTAGAAGGTTTCGCTGAATAGTGCTATTGCAAATGAGCTGGCAAGAGTCGCGACGGACGGTACGTATGAGTCCAGCATGGTGGCTGTCCCGCCGATTGAAACCACGATACTGCTGATGTGAAGAAGGGGGTGTGCCGCCGCATAAATGCCGAGCAGGATCCCGCCGAAGGCATAGCCGCGCAGCGTGGATGCTCCGAACCTGTCGTTGAAAAACCTGAAGTGTGAAGCCGCATCGAATGTGAATAGCTTCTCCGGCCATATCGCGCGTGCCGAAGACTCACCGATACCCCACGATGAGAAAGTCAGTATCGAGTACAGCGGGAACCAGAGAAGGATGAAGGCGGCTCCCATGACAAGATTCCTGTAAAAAGTATTCATGTCGCCGATCATTACCCCCGATCCAACCGAAGGGAAAGAGAGGAGTGCGGCAATTACTGCCGCAAGGTAATAGGTCCCCGCGACAAGAAGCGCCGAGCCGATCCCCGCTTCTCCCTCGTTGTAGCGCTTCAGGAAAATAACCAGCCCGATCGCGAAGAGGACGAAGATCACGATCCATGAAGAGAACGTCAGGAAGATGAACGGCGAGGCCTTGGCGGTGTACGCGGTCGTAAATTGGTCGGGCGGATGGAATGAAAGGCCGGCGGAAATGATCTGGTCACCGTAAATTCGAACTCTGAGCTCCTCCTTCAAACCCGTGAGGACCACGCTGTCCTTCACGAGAGTGAGAGACCAGTCCTGTCTGTGATCCAGCTTGATCGGTTCCGAGCTTCTCATCTTCCACGATGACGGGTCGACACCCATCAGCCTGGAAAGTCCGTGGCTGTTCCAGAAATCATGGAACACAGTCAACGCTTCCGCTTCCTGCAGCGACGGGCCGGCGGCTGTGTCGGGGATGTGCCGCGTGAACCTTGAGAGTCTTCCTCCCGCGGAGATTTGCACTTCCAGTTTCGTCCCGAGCGTCGACTGTTCGGACGCGTCGAACCAGGTGACGTCCCAGTAATTGAGCGGGATGGAATCCGTTCTCACCAGGTTATTGGTTTCCCGGATCCCGACTTTCGATTTTAAGTAACCGAGTGAGACCGCGTCTGTTCTGAAAGTCGTGTTTTGCGTGAGGTTGTCAGGAAGGTTTGCGCCGATTTTGGAGGCGATGTCCCTAGACATCGTTATTGCCTGCGCACGGTCGAGTTTGCTGTCGATGGAATAGAAAAGTGAATAACGTGGTATGAGAGCGATGAAAACAACGAGGCCGGCTATTGCGGCCGCGGCAAGTACGATAGCCGATCTTTTATTTTTCATAGCCTGCTGAATTTAGTACGGGTTGATAATGAATCCAAATTACAGTTCATCGCCTCTGTTATCCATCGGGATTTTGCCTTTACGCCGGATCGAAGGTATATTTTGACACCGGAATCGCACAGATTAAACGACATGACGTTCATATTCTAAAATACGTAATGACGGAATAAAGTTGCTCTTTTTCTCCCGCCCATTTGAGATATATCATGCCAAAACAAAAAAGGTCGGTTAAATGAAGTCAACGCATCGCATCTCTCTGTTCTTTGCGGCCGTATCCATGCTGGCATCTGCCGCAATGTCGCAGCCAAAATCGGGCTATGACCCGCACAAATCGTTCGACCCTAATTTCGACGCGAACGGCGGGACGGTCTACCGCGGCGCCAACGGCGCTCCGGGACCGGAGTACTGGCAGAACCGCGCCGACTACAAAATAGCCGCTACCCTGGACACCGCTGCTAAAATGATAAACGGAAAGGTCGAAATAAATTACACGAACAACAGCCCGCACCAGCTTTCGTATGTCTGGCTCCAGGTTGAACAGAATCAGCTCAGCAAGGATTCGCGCGGTGTCCTGACGGCAGGCAATGGTCCGAGAAATTTCTACGGCGGCGACAGCATAATCTCGGTGAAGGTTGATCAGGCGGGGAAAACATCGGCGGCAAATTACATAATCAACGACACGAGAATGCAGATCCGTCTCCGTGAACCGATCAAGGCGAAAGGCGGCAAGCTCGGAATAATCATCGAGTATTCTTTTGTGATTCCGCCATTGGGATATGGAAGGACCGGCTGGATGTACACTGAGAACGGGGCGATATATGATATCGCGCAGTGGTATCCCCGAATGGAAGTCTTCGACGAGGTCAACGGGTGGAACAACCTTCCGTTCCTCGGCGCGGGAGAGTTTTATTGCGACTACGGCGACTTCGACTACAGCGTGACGGTTCCGGCGGACCAGATTGTCGTCGGCTCAGGTGTGCTGCTGAACCCGAAGGAAGTTCTGACGGCAAAAGAAGTTCAAAGAATCGATGAGGCGCACAAGAGCGACAAGCGAGTCTACATTATTTCTCCGGATGAGGTCGCTAAGCCCGCGACGCGGCCGACGGAGCACGGGATGCTTACCTGGCATTTCAGGATGGATAACGCTCGCGACGCGGTCTGGGCATGTTCCCGCGCTTTCATCTGGGACGCGGCGAGAATAAACCTTCCGGGCGGGAAAGAGTCACTGGCCGAATCCGTGTATCCGATCGAGAGCTCAGCCGATTCGTCGTGGGGGCGCTCGACCGAGTACGTCAAGGCAAGCATCGAGATATTTTCGAAAGACTGGTACGAGTATCCCTATCCCGCCGCGATCAATGTCGCCGGACCTGTCGGGGGAATGGAGTACCCGGGAATAGTCTTCTGCTGGTGGAAGATGTATAGGAAGGTTCTATGGTATGTTACCGCGCACGAACTGGGTCATAACTGGTTTCCTATGATCGTCGGCTCGAACGAGAGGGCGAACGGGTGGATGGACGAGGGTTTCAATACTTTCATCGACATTTATGCTTCGGACGAATTCAATCATGGCGAATATGCCCCGAAGCGCGACGGCGAATTCGACCCCGCGGGCAAGAACCCCGCGCGCGATATAGTGCCCTATCTCCTCAACCCGGAATCACAGTCGATAATCTCGTACGCCGATGCCATCCCCGGCCGGTACACTCATACACTTGAGTATTACAAAACTGCGCTCGGACTTTACATGCTGCGGGAGTACGTGCTCGGGCATGACAGGTTCGACTTCGCTTTCAGGACTTACATAAAGAGGTGGGCCTTCAAGCATCCGACTCCGGAAGATTTCTTCAGGACGATGAACGATGCGGCGGGCGAGAACCTCAACTGGTTCTGGAAGGGTTGGTTCGTGAAGAATTACAAACTCGACCAGGCAGTCGACAGCGTGCGCTACGTTGACGGCGATCCCGCCAAAGGTGCTCTAATCACGCTCGGAAACAACGATCAGATGGTTATGCCCGCCACGGTTGAGGTGAAGGAATCTAACGGCAGAACGGGAACGGTTAACCTTCCTGTAGAAATTTGGGAGAGAGGCGGAGCGTTCACTTTCTTCTATGGCTCCACAACTCCAATCGATTCCGTGATCGTCGATCCGAACAAGGTCCTTCCGGATGTTAATCCGTCGAACAATGTCTGGACGGGGAAGTAAGGCATCCGGGAGAAGGTGGAATAGCGCCTGAACGACGAAGCCTCAACGTAGTCGTGGAGTGTTGCGTGCCCGTCTTAGCTTCAGCAAAGGCGCGCGATTGATCGATCAATTCGCCCTGGAATATAACCGATTTCCGGAGCGGGCAGGCCGGCCACAACTGGATAGCCGGACAACGGATTATTTGACCATCGCATACACAACGCCCGTTGGCGAAGCGGGGGTTTAATGCATCCTATTTGGGTTGTATCGCATTTCGCCAGATGCCGCTGCGCCCGGGTAGCGACATAAAAGCAGATTACTGCGTGATGGCATGTGCGCCCCGCTAGGTCTCTGAGAACCTGCTTTCGATTTTCTCTCATTTGATCATCGCCCGGTTAGATTTGCTGAGCGCAACGTACAGTCCGCCGAAATGATGATTT
>JAJYOS010000357.1 GCA_021796055.1 Bacteroidota bacterium | reverse complement strand
CAAGCAGGACTATGTCAGTCTTATTATGGTCGATATTCCCTGCCCGACGCCTACGCACATCGTCGCAAGGCCGAACTCTGTCTTGCTCCTCTTCATTTCATGAACGAGAGTGGTCAGGATGCGTGCACCGCTCGCACCGAGCGGATGGCCGAGCGCGATAGCTCCGCCGTTAACGTTGGTGATCTCCCTGTCGAACCCAATATCACGGATGACCGCGAGCGACTGCGCGGCAAAAGCTTCGTTCAATTCTATGAGTCCTATTTTTTCCAGTTTCAACTTTGCTTTCTCGAGGGCTTTCTGAGTCGCTGGGACCGGCCCGATCCCCATGTACCTCGGATCAACACCGGCGGTGCCCGACGAAACTATTTGTCCCATCGGTGTCAGGCCGTTCGCCTTCACGAAAGACTCCGAGCAAAGAAGCAGCGCGGCGGCGCCGTCATTGAGCCCGGATGAGTTCCCGGCAGTTACGGTTCCGGCCGATCTGAATGAAGGTTTCAGTTTCGACATCTTCTCCAGGTTCGTATCGCGCCTCGGGCCTTCATCGTGCGTTACCCGCATCCCTTCGCCCTTATGTTCCATGATGTTGACCGGGACGATTTCGTCGGCGAACTTGCCGTCGTCCTGGGCCACGATTGCACGCCGGTGACTTTCAAGCGCGAAGCTGTCCTGCTCGTCGCGGCGGATCTTGTATTTTTCGGCTAAATTCTCCGCAGTCTCACCCATGCTCTCCAACGGAAAACGCGCGGCCAATTTCGGGTTCGGAAAGCGCCAGCCGAGCGCCGTGTCGTAAGCGGACAGGTTGCCGTAAACTGTCTCTCCCGTGGTATTCTTCGCGAGCGCATAGGGAGCCCGTGACATGCTCTCGGCTCCGCCGGCGATTACGCATTCGGCGTCACCCGCCCAGATCATCCTGGCCGCGGAGTTGACGGCTTCGAGGCTGGAACCACAGAGGCGGTTGACAGTGTATGCCGGCACGCTGTACGGAAAGCCGGCAAGGAGCACAGCCATTCGGGCGACGTTCCTGTTGTCCTCCCCCGCCTGGTTGGCGCATCCCAATATCACTTCGTCCACTTTAGCAGGATCAATTCGCGTTCTGTCCACGACAGCACCGATAACTATCGCCGCGAGATCGTCGGGCCTGACGCTTCTAAGTACGCCGCCATACTTTCCGACAGGCGTTCTGAATGCCGCGACGATGTATGCAGGGGAAATGTGTCCGCTCATATACCCTGCAACAAAAATCTCGTCATGAAGATTTCCGGAAAAAAAGGGTGGGAAAGAAATGATGCGTCATATATCCCCGAAAGGCATTAGCGTCACGGGGATTTCGCGGATTGTGCCAGTTTATTCAGTCCTTCAATATTCGTTTTGTCAAGAAGATTGTACAGAGGCCTTGTGCTATCCATTCCGGTACCGGTAATCTCTACAAGGAATCTGTTCGAGACCGGGAGTTGAAGCTTAGCATCCCGGGATGCGCCGTCAAACGTTTCAAGGACTCTGATGCCGTCGTACAGGACCGTTCTCTCGTAGCCTGTCCGGGTTTCCTTATCGATATCGCCTGAAACATTCATGTAAGACGGTATGCTCACCATGTCCGTTATCTTCACGGAGATGGAACTCTCTGATGTGTCCGTCGCGAGGTGGTAGATAACCTGAGCCCACGAGGTAGAGAATCCCATCATCGAAGACGTCTCACCAGTCGGTTTTCCCCGGGAATAGTTTTCGAATTCTCCCGCCGGCAGGAAATGCTGGAGTTCCGTGAACTGATAGACCTGCGGCTGCGCGAACGCTGTGGCTGAAAACAAGAGTGCGCAAAGACACACGACGTTTCTAGCTCGCATGTGCATTCTCCTTTCTAATGCGACAGCATCAGGCTCGGCCTGTATGCGTCGCCGTAAGAACGGCGCATGATCTGAAGGAACTCCGCGATCAGATATTTGCCGATCGATCCGGAAAGCTCAAGAGGTCCCTTCGGGAAATTTGTTCCGAGCCTCAATGCCAGGTCTATGTCCTCACCGTCGGCAATGCCTTCCTCGAGCATAAGGTGAGCCTCGTTCACCAGCATGGAAACTGTTCTGGCGAGTATGAGCTGTTGAGCGTCGTTGAGCGGACTCTTGATCTCCAGCTTTGCGCAAATTTTGTGTGCCATTTCCCGAAAAGTCTCCCCTATGAAAGCGTCTCTCCGTTCTATCTTTAAAGCCCTGCGGGCGGTTTTGTCGTCGTAGCTGTAGAATCCTTTCCCGGTTTTTCTCCCGAGCAGCCCGGACTCCACCATCTTCTGCTGCAGTATCACCGGCCTGAATCTGGGCTCATGAAAGAACTGCTCGTATATCGATTTCGATACGACGAAATTGATGTCGATGCCGACCAGGTCGAGAAGCCTGAACGGCCCCATGGGAAAATTAGCACTCTCAAAAGCAAAATCTATTTCTTCGATTCCCCCCAGTCTCTCTGACAGGAAGCGGAGCGGCTCAAGGTAGAAATGCCGCACGCACCGGTTCACCACAAAACCGGGTGTATCCCGCGTCACAATTGGCGTTTTGCCGATCTGCCTGACGATCTGCGAAATCTCCTGTAAAATCCCATCCGAGAGGAAATCGGTCTTAACGACTTCCACCAGTTTCATCTTGTGTGCGGGATTGAAGAAGTGGAGTCCCGCGATCCTGTTCCTTCCGATGCACCCGTTGGCAATCGCGCCGATGGGGAGACTTGAAGTATTCGAGGCAAGCGGAACGTCGGGCCCGCAAATCTTGTCCAGTTTTGCAAAGAGATCCTTCTTCACGGCAAGATTTTCGATAACTGCCTCGATGACGAGGTGCACTTCGGAGAATTCGGACAGCTCCGTTCGGGGATGGATCCTCGCAATCGCCGCCTGTGCATCATCGGGCCTTATCCTGCCCTTCTCGGCCTCGCGGTGAAATTCCTTGCCGATCAACTCCAGTGAGTGTGAGATGATTTCTTTCGAAACATCGTACAGCAGGACTTCCCATCCGCTCCTCGCGAAGGAGATCGCAATCCCGGCACCCATCGTGCCCGTACCTGCAATACCGACCGCTTTCATCAGCCCGATATAACTCCGTCTTCCTCGATTTTCTCCCATTCCGGTGTCCAGACGGGCAAATTGAGCCCCCACTCCGAACACTTCAGCCGGACCTCTTCCGAGAACGCCTTGCGCACTTCGTCATTGTCCCTGGCTTTGAGGCCGTACTTCCTGTACACCATGTTATGATGTGTCTTCGGTTTCCCGAATATGTTCATCGTACGCGGGTACCACCTGACCAGCGCGGACTGGATTTCCGCTTTCGTCTCGCGGTCGAGCGCCATTTTCTTCACCCAGAAATCTCCGTGGTTAACGTGCATCATCTCTTCCTTGAAAATGCGCTCTATCTCTCTTTTCCACGGTCCGTATGTCGACCTGCGCACGTCCTCAAGCTGATGACCGGCCCCGCGATCCATGCAGAACTGGAACATCACGAAATCTGCCCAGGTGTCTATAGTGTAATAAAAGATATTGACTCGTCTGTCGTCTGCCGCCCGTTTGGTCTTGAGCTCGTCGGCCTTGAGATCAACCCTCAGTGTGTAGTCGTGTTTGGCGACATGGGAATCGACGTCGATCCCGAGGTCTTCAAGCAGCCGGTACATCGCACGTGCGTGGCGCACTTCGTCTTTTACAATGTTCGCTACGGCGAGCTTCTCCTCGGTCATCGGCGCCTTCATGATCCACGGGACGTAGCCGAACGCACCCGCAAGCTCCGAGTCGGCCTGCTGCAGCATTAGGTTCGTCAGGTTTTCAAAATAGTCGTCGCCCATGTCTTCCGCGGTTTCCAACACTTCACCGCTTTTTATTTTTTCCCACATCCGTCTTTCGCGTTCTTCATTTGAGAGCTTCGATGGATTTTTCATCACATCGTTAGACATAATCGTTCTCCTCTCTGTCGTTTCGGCGGAGCATGTAACGCCGCGCCGATTGCTGCCTAAACGGCAAGGATTATGTTCCTTTATACACCGGTGGGCGCTTCTCGACGAAAGCTTTCGTCGCCTCTCCCGCGTCCTCCGTCCGTCCGGCAATTTCCTGCATATAAGCTTCGTATTCAAGACTCTCTTCAAGCGAAGATGTCGCGGAATGTCTCATCATCTTCTTTATGAGCGAATAGGCTCTCGTGGGGCCGTTTGCGAAACGATCGAGTATTTTCTGTGACTCCTCCGCAAATTCTTCATCCGGGAAAATGCGGTTGACTATCCCGAGTCGCATTGCCTCCTCAGCCGATATTTCGCTGCCGAGCGCGGCGAGCTCGAATGCCTTCGAGCTTCCCACGAGCCGCGGAAGGAAATACGACGACCCGGAATCGGGGACCAGACCGATCTTCACGAAAGCCTGGATCAGCTTCGCGCCTGGACTCATTATCCTGAAATCGCATGCCAGAGCCATACTCATGCCGGCACCGGCAGCGACACCGTTAATGAGCGCTACGACAGGCTTTTCCATGCCGGTAATTTGCCTGATCATCGGGTTGTAACGCCGCTTCAGCGAATCCGCGAAGGATTTTCCGGGCGCCACCTCCTTCAGGTCCTGACCGGCCGAGAACGCCCGCCCTTTGCCGGTAATGGCTACGCACCGGATGCTTTTCTCAGATGAAAAACTCTTCAGCACCGATTGAATCTCGGCCGTCATTTTCTCATTGAAGGCGTTAAGTGAATCCGGTCGGTTCAGCGTCAGCTTGCCGATCCCGTTTTCTGCCGCGACCTCTACTGTTTCAAATTCAGGCATGACTATATGTAAGCGCGTTTTGCGATCTGAATTTACGGAGATAATTCAGGACGGACCTCATGTCTTTTGGCATCTCGGCGTTGAATGTCACCTGTTCGCCCGTTTGCGGATGGGCAAAGGTGATCGATCCGGCGTGCAGTGCAGTCCGCGAAAGGAGCGGCTTCTCGTCGCCATCCGAATAATAATTCGATTTGACCTGGGAGAGGAAAAACGGTTTCCCGTCTCCGTACACTTTGTCCGACATTACAGGAAGTCCGACGGAGGCGAGATGAACTCTGATCTGGTGAAGCCTGCCGCTTTCCGGCATCGCTTCTATGAGGGCATAACCGTCGAACAGCTCGTCGACCCGGTAGTTTGTGACGGAAGGTTTGCCGTGCTTCCTGTTCACTTTCATGACGCCCGGGTGAGTCTGGCTCTCCGATATCGGCAGATCGATAATTCCTTCGGCCTCCGCCGGCCGGCCGACAACGATAGCGAGATAGCTCTTGTGTATGGCCCTGTGTTCGAACTGAGAGTTCAGCGACGCATGGGATTCGGCATTCTTGGCGAATACTATGACTCCGCTGGTCTCTTTGTCGATCCTGTGAACGACGAAAATCTTGCCGAACTCCTCCGTCAGCATGTCATAAAGGTTCGGAAGTTCATGGTTGTACCTGTCGGGAAGAACGAGAAGCTGCGGAGGCTTCTCGAGCACGAGGATGCTGTCGTCCTCGAAAATAACCGAGCCGTTGCGCGCCTTCAGGACAAAATCGAGTTTTCTTTTCATATTATCACTGCCTCATCACTGCACAAGATATTAACACGAATGGGACGAATAATATTTATCAACTTTACGAACAGCACGAATGAACCGGTGAACAAGTTTGTGCCTTTGCCGATCGGTTCTTCCTTTTCGGGGTCCGTCTGAAACCCGGTCTTACGTTCGCAGGCCGTCATCGATGAACTACTTGCCTTTCCACTTCGGCTTCCTTTTCTCGACGAACGCCTTCATCCCTTCCTTCTGATCCTCGCTCGAAAAAAGCATATAGAAATTCTTTCTCTCGAATTCCAATCCGTCCTTAAGCGATAGCTCGTGACTTTTAAGCACGGATTCTTTGGCAAGTTTTACGGCTACCGGAGGTTTAGAGGCAATTACGCCGGCCAACTTCTTTGCTTCCTCAAGATACAGTTCTACCGGTACGACCCTGTTCACCAGCCCGGCCCTCATCGCGTCATCCGCGCCAATCATCTCGCCGGTCAAAACGATTTCCATCGCCTTATATTTTCCGACAGCTCTTGTCAACCGCTGAGTGCCGCCGGCGCCGGGCATCACTCCAATATTAATTTCCGGCTGGCCGAACTTCGCCGTTTCGGAGGCAACAATTATATCGCACATCATGGCGAGCTCGCACCCTCCGCCCAGAGCGAAGCCGCTCACCGCAGCGATTATCGGCTTCCTGGTCCCTCTAATCCTGTCCCAGACACTGAAGCTGTCCCGGGAAAGCATGTCAATCGTGTCCGCTTCCGCCATCTCTTTTATATCGGCGCCAGCAGCGAAGGCTTTCTCGTTTCCGGTAAGGACGATGCAATTCACCGATTCGTCCGAGTCCAGCTCTTCCACGCACGCGGCGAGCTCCGTAAGGAGTTTACGATTGAGCGCATTGAGAACGTCGGGACGATTAAGCTGGATTGTCGCGATGGGAGCTTCCTTCGTGAGAATGATATTTTCGAATTCCATCATCGCTCCGGGTTGGTATAAGTGCCTGCACGCCGAAGTTGTCCAGCGAGTATTTCGGCATGTCTACGCGCTACGACGCGCATGCACGCGGCTGCGCCGGCCCGCTCAACTTATCCGGATATTACGGTGTGCAGCTCTGCGCGGCCGACGCAAAAATTTAGACCCGATATGAAAAAGAAACAAGTGTGCCCCCAATTTTTAAGCCGGTTTCGTTCTCCGACAAATCCGCGAGATCGCGGGTTGCATGCATCTCCAATACGGCAAAGGCTGGTGCACAGCTTTTCCCCGGCTTCATCACACGCGGAATAAATCGACGACCA
>JAJYOS010000356.1 GCA_021796055.1 Bacteroidota bacterium | reverse complement strand
ACGATGCCGACGCTCCGGAAGTAGAAGCATCCGGATTCGAGTCGTACCCTTTGGTGAAGGACTTGCAGCCTGCGAGAACAACTCCGAACAACATGGCTGCTATTACGTATTTGCTAACCCTTTTCATTGACTGCTCCCTTCTTAATAGTTGACCTGTAGTGAGAGGACCCAAGTCCTGACACTGGGATTGACGAAATAATCGAGACCCTGGCCATTGGTGGGACCGGTCAAATTCACTTCCGGGTCCGCTCCATCGTACTTCGTCCAAAGCGCGAGATTATTGCCTATCAATGAGATCTGCAGACTTTGGAAACCTATGCCGGTGAGCGGCAACAGGTATGACAAGGAGACCTGTCTTAGTCTTACATAGCTGCCGTCTTCAACCCACTGCTCAGATGCACCGCCGGTGAGACTCGAACCAGGTCCGAGCGTGAACCATGATTGGTCAACAATGACGTCAGGCGCGCCGTTCGAGGGATCAAAGTTGGTGACATATCCTCTGAACGAATAAGTACCGTCGGTATTCCTGACAAAGCTGTTTCCATAACTTCCTGACGCAACTATCTGGGCCACTGTCTCACCATTCCAATCTTTAAGAGTCTGCGCCTGATTGGCAGTGATAGTAGTCCACCAGTTCTGGTTTCCGTACCTTCCAAAGTAGGATAGCGCTCCCTTGGTGCCGTTCCAGACCTGTCCACCAGCTTTGATATCAAAGAGGACGTTTAAAGTGAATCTCTGGAACCTGAAAGTATTGCCGATACCAGCTCGCCACCTTGCATTCGGATTGCCGATTACCGCATCGGAAGACGCGTTCTGAGGAAATCCATTTGCGTCGAGAACCAGCTTACCCTGAGTTATCAGACCATTGTCGCCCGTCCGCTCCCAGTGTGTTCCGACGATCACGCCGAACGGCTGGTCGAGGACCGCCGCGGAGAACGGATCGGTGAATCCGTTGAGGCTCACATACTGGGTGCCGGCAGGCATGCTTGTGATCTTGTTCTTGTTGGTGGACCAGTTAAGCAGTGTCGACCATGAAAATTCGCCGACCCGGAGCCATTCAACCGTGGCCTGCAGATCGGTTCCGATGTTCGTCATGTTAACCGCGTTCGCTTGCTGATAAGTAAACCCGAGTGACGGTGAAACCTGGATAGCCGTAATGGCTCCAGTGGTCTTATCGCTGTACTCGGTCGCGCTGAGCGTGACCCTGTTATCGAACAGTGTCAAATCGACACCACCTTCCAATTCCGAGGTTCTCTCCGGACCTATGCCGGCATTGCCCTGGACGTTACTGTAAGTAGCGCCACCGCCCCAGTACTGAGGATTTACGCCTTCACCCCAGCCGTTGTACCATGTTGGGTTGGCAAGGATGTATGTCGCCGAGGTATAGACAGGTGGCTGGACTGCGGCCTCACCGTAGGCGGCTCTCAGCTTTCCGAAATTGAGAATCTTATTCCCTTCGAAGAGTGGAAGTTTCGTGAATTGCCACGCCACGCTTGCAGCCGGATAAAAATAAAGTCCCGCGCTGTTTGGCCCATATGTCGATGAGCTTTCATCCCTGCCGGAGAGCGTGACGAAGAGTTGCTGATACATCGTCAGATCCACTTCTCCATAAGCTGCCGCATTCCTCTCGATCCAGTTGTTTTGATTCGGAGGAAGGACGCTTGCACCATTCGACAAGTAGTAAGGAGGAGCGGTGAACAAGAATGTTTGAACGATCTGTGCCATGTAGTTGTACTCCTGATGATCGAGATGGAAGCCGAGGAGTATCGAACCGCTGAAATCGGGGCTGAATTCATGGCGTGCTCTGCCCTGCAGATCTGTGTTTATCTGATACTGGGAAAACAGGTTATCGCTGTATTGCCCGCCTGGTGTGGTCCAATCGAATAGACCATATACGCTTGTGTTTCTATCACCTAGATAATCCACGCCCGCTCTATAAGTGAAGTCTAGCCAGTTGAGAGGATCGTAGGCCATTTCCACGCCGCCGATCACGCGAGTATCAGAGAAAGAGGTGGGATTTTGGTAAATGGTGTAGAACGGATTATCGTAAACACCATTGACGGCAGGATTACCGTTACCGTTTCTGAACCCACGTTGAGAATTGGGCGTGACAACCCCGTCAGGGGACGTAAACGTAACCATGTAAGGCAAATTGTTGAAATCAGGTGGTGTCCGATAAGAACCGAGCATCAGTCCGGCGAGGTTCGATCCCTGCTGGGTACGGGCAGTTACGGCGCTAACATAATTCGCGTTCACGCGAAGTGTCAGCACATCACTGAACACGCGACTTACGTTAGCATTGATCGAGGTCCTGTTGAAATTCGAATTCGCTTTTACTATTCCGATTTGGCCGAGATGGTCAACATCCAGATAGAAGTTACCCGACGCGTCACCTCCGCTAAGGGTAGCTCCATATTCGGGAAATACGGGACTTTGAAAAACATCTGTCGCGTGATTGTAAACGTCTTTGGATGTCTTTCCACCAGCCGGATTAGCTGGAGTGCCGCTAGTTATAGTTCCATTGGCATTCACCGTGTTAGGCGCACCGGACCTTTGAGAAATTCTATCTCCCCAACTCAATCGGTTGTTCCATGTATACAATCCATTCTGTCCCTGACCAAAATCAGTCTGCAATGGCTCCGCTCTTAACAAGGCATCCGATTCAGTGCTCTCACGAATAGATATATTGATTTTCTTGCCGGGAGTAAACGATCCGGATTTCGTGGTTATGACGATGACTCCGTTAGCTCCCCTTGACCCCCAAAGAGCCGCCGCAGTAGGACCTGAATAGACTTCAATAGATTTGACATCATTAGGGTTAATCTCGTCAAGAGTTGAATAGGCGGACGGACCACCATTTGTCAAGCTGTTGTTCACGGCCACCTGATTATAAACAGGACCGCTCCAAATCGGCTCTCCGTTTACAACTATCAATGGCTGGTTGTCCCCTTGAAGAGAGCGTGCCCCACGAAGCACCATCCTGGTTGCTCCTCCCGGGTCCCCGTTGCTTGAGATTGTCGTCAAGCCTGGAGCCTGGCCCGCCAGAGCCGACGAAATGTCGTTCGCCCCGGACATTGTCAGTGTCTGACCCGAAACTGAAGAAACTGAAGTTCCCATTTGCGCGCGGGACTTTTCAGTACCGATGGCCGTCACGACGACAGGATTGGTGGTATATCCAACCGGCGCGAGTGCGAAGTTTTCGGTTAGAGTTTCCCCTTCTTTAACCTGGACAGTACGAGTCAGAGGCTGATAACCGATGAATCTTCCGGTCAACCGGTAAGTGGCTGCCGGCACGTTAGTGATCGTGTAGTTCCCGTCAACGTCGGCCGCTGCTCCCAAGGCAGTGCCCTCGATGACGACCGTCGCGCCAGGCAAAGTCAGCTTGGTCTGCTGGTCGATGATTTTCCCTTTGATCGTGCCGGTCTGTGCCATCATCTTGCCGGCACCAAAAGAGAGGAAACATGTGAGGAGAAATGAAGCAAAAAGTAGATGTTTCATTTGAATGCCTCCTTGCGATTGGTGTTTTGTGTTCTCCTTCTCTTCATAATACCTCCTTGAGTATCGAATTAGTTGGATGGTGAAAGAGAATTAAAGTGAATTTCCTTTTTGACCCACATACTACCTTTGGGACAATACTCTCCCTTTTCCTCCCGGATGGCAAACGAGGGAATCAATACGCGAGAAGACACATCACCTGCGTATTTGTTTTTAACGAATTGTGTATGAGAAATTGCAGTGGGAATCCCGCAACCCTGACCTGCCCGCAATCTGCCTCCTAATTGTAGCCACAGTTTCTTCCTCGCACGACCAAGGAGCTACGCAAACAAAAAAAACAAGAGAGTACCTTTCAAGGTCCTCCCTTAAAACTCAAGCGGTTAAACCGCACCTATGATTGTTCTTGTTCAGCACGACTGATAAGAATTTCGCTGAAATATAACCTGCATCATTTGTTTTGTCAAGTAGAAGAGGGGAGTTTTTGCGGAAGGGAAAAAATAAAAATTGCGAGGAATTGGAAGATGAAAAACTCAACGAGGAATTGGAAGATGAAAAACTCAACAATGATTGAAGCCGGGCCCCACGAAGGAGGTCCCGGCTTCATAACTATCTACAGCGTGAATCAGAGCTTCGCGGTCTTCACTTCGAAAACGCCCTCAATCTTTGAGATCTCTTTCATCACAGATTCAGGTATCGCGCTGTCGACGCTCATAACCGTTATCGCCTTCTCGCCGGGTCCGGATCGCCCTAGAGACATTCCGGCAATGTTAACCTTCGCTGACGCCAGTAAGCTTCCGACTGCGGCGAGCATTCCGGGGCGGTCTGTGTTCGAATAGAAAACTAGGTGACCTTCCGGAACTATCTCGAAATGGAATTTATCCATTCCAACTATCCTCATGTCGGACTCGCCGAATACAGTGCCGGATATAGACCTTGTCTCTTTTTCGGTCTGCATCGTAATGCTGATCAGCTGAGAATAATGTTCGCCGGCCTGTTCCTTCTTCTCGCTTACCGCGATGCCCATCTCCTTTGCGAGAAATGAAGCATTCACGAAATTCACAGGTGCGTACATCATCTTATCGAGGAGCCCTTTCAGAACAGCCGTTGAAAGGAGTTCCGACGACTTCTGAAGCATCGCGCCCCTGTACGAAGCGGTGATGGATTTCACCTTTCCGTTGAGAAGCTGAGCCTGAAGGGAGCCGATTTTCTCGGCGAGCACAAGGTACGCGCGTAGCTCTTCGCTGACTGCCGTCTGGTAGTCGGTGATATTGACGGCTCCCGCGATTCCCCTTCCCTTGAAGAAGTCGATGATCTGTTCGCCGATCTGCTTCGCGACCTTCTCCTGGGCTTCTTCAGTCGAAGCTCCAAGGTGCGATGTCGCGATCACCTTCGGATGTTTGAGAAGCGGATTTCCAACGGGCGGCTCCTTTACGAACACGTCGAGCGCCGCGCCTGCAACCTGGCCGCTCTCGAGCGCCTTCAGAAGAGCCTCTTCGTCAATAATGCCTCCCCTCGCGCAGTTGATCACGCGCACGCCATGCTTGCAGAGTGGGAAAGTCTTCTCTCCAAGGATCCCCTTGGTTTCTTCCGTCAGCGGGGTGTGCACTGTGATGAAATCGGAGCGCTTGAACACATCTTCCAAAGCGACCGTTTCCAGACCATACTTTGAAGCCATCTCGCTTGCCAGAAGCGGATCGTAGCCTATCACGCTCATCCCGAAGGCCTTCGCTCTTTCAGCCACTTCCCTTCCAACCTTCCCGAGGCCGATTACTCCGAGTGTTTTTCCATAGAGTTCCGTGCCGGTGTATTTCTTCCTGTCCCACTTGTCGTTCTGCAGACTCTGGAACGATTGGGGAACATTTCGGGCGAGAGAAAGCATCAGAGCCATGGTGTGCTCAGCCGTCGAAATCGTATTGCCGCCGGGCGTGTTCATGACGACGATACCTTTACGCGTCGCGGCACTGACATCGATGTTATCCACTCCCGCTCCTGCGCGACCGATGACCTTCATCTGGTTTGCTTCGGCGATAATGTCGGCAGTGACTTTGGTTCCGCTCCTGACGATCAGCGCGTCGTAACCGCCGATGATCTTCTTTATCTCATCAGCCGGTAAGCCTGGTTTGGAATCGACCTGTATTCCATCCTTCTGCAGTATATCGGTGCAAACCTGTTCGATGGGATCTGTTACTAGCACCTTCATTTCGCAACCTCCGCCTTTGGTTTGCCAGCGGCAGGCGCGGAAACACTTTGAGCGGCATACTTCGCGAACGTCTTCTGAACGGCGGTCACTCCGGCGCCCGGCTCGAATTTAAAATTTAAATCCTGCAGTGTCCACTCGAGAGCCGCGACGATGCCGATGATATCCACTTCGTCGTAATATCCGAGATGCGATACCCTGAATATCTTTCCCTTAAGGTGGTCCTGTCCGCCCGCGGTCGTCATGCCGTATTTCTGCTTGAGTATCTTATTGAACTTCGAATACTCGACTCCGTCGGGCACGTTGACGGCGGTTACCGCATGAGACGCCGGTGAACCGAACAGTTTCAGACCAATCGCCTGACATCCGTTCCTTACCGCTTCCGAAAGAATCTTGTGCTTCAACCATACGTTCTCCACCGTCTCTTCCTTTATCATCCTAAGTGCCTTCTCAAGTCCGATGATAAGTGTGATGGCTGGAGTAAAGGGCGTATCGTTGTCGGCATGTGACTTCAAGGCCTTCTTGAAGCTGAAATAAAACTTCGGAAGTTTAGAAGTCTCGATCATCTTTTTCGCGCGATCGCTGACCGCCGCAAACGCGAGTCCCGGGGGAACCATCAGTCCCTTCTGGGAGCCGGTGATGATCATATCAAGTCCCCAGTCGTCGAAACGCATCTCGTGCGCGCCGACTGAAGTTATTCCATCCACGACCACGGCGATATCGTACTTAGCGTGCACCGCGGCTGCAATTTCTTTTATGTTCGTGAAAACGCCGGTCGACGTTTCGCTGTGCGTAACGAAGACGGCTTTCACAGTTGGGTTTTTCTGTATGGCTTCCAGTATCATTTCGGGAGATGGAGCGGTTCCCCACTCGATTTTTATCTCGATGGGTTCGACACCATAAGCCTTCATGATCTGTCCCCAGCGCTCG
Organism: Bacteroidota bacterium; assembly: GCA_021796055.1. The sequence continues at coordinate 216 of JAJYOS010000356.1, read as the reverse complement.
CCAAATTTCCCAAGGTTCACGAATATAGCCTTGTCACCGGGCGACAGGAGATTGACAACGCTGGCCTCCATCGCCCCTGTCCCTGAACTTGTCAGGGTCAAAACCTCGTTCTTCGTCTGAAAAAGGTATTTGAGATTCTGGTTTACACTCGTAAGGATTTCTACGAATTCCGGATTTCTGTGATGAATTATAGGCTCTGCCATCGTGAGCATCACG
>JAJYOS010000355.1 GCA_021796055.1 Bacteroidota bacterium | reverse complement strand
TCCGTTGAAAAGAAGATCGCCGAGATGCTCTTCGAGAGTCGCGGACGATCCGTCCGATTTCTGTCTCGCGGCGAGCGCCTTCTTGACGAAAGATTCCGCTTTCCGGTAATCTCCCAGCTTGAAATAGACCCAGCCGATCGTGTCCAGGAACGCGCTGTTGTTCGGGTCGAGCTTAACAGCCAGCGTTGCCATTCTCAGGGCTTTGTCAAGCTCGACTCCACGCTCCGACAGGCTGTAGGCGTAGTTGTTCAGGATGAGTGAGTTGTTGGCGTTCAGCTTCAGCGCCGTATCATAAATCCTGTACGCATCGTCGTATCTGTGAAGCGCCTCATAAACCTGTCCCAGGGTGCTGAGCGCGTCGGTGTCCGTGGGCTGCAGGGAAACCGCCTTCTCAAGCGGCCGCACCGCCTCCTGATTTCTTCCCGCCTGGTTTAACGCCAGGCCGAGGAAGAGGTTCGTTCTGTAATCTTCCGGAAATATCTCGGCCGCCTTCGACATAACGGCTGCCATCCGGGTGTAATTTTTCTTTTGATAATAGAAGATGCCGAGTGCCTGCCATGCATTCACATTCGTGGAATCCATCGTCACCGATTTCTTCAGGTAGACCTCAGCGCTCGAGTCTTTGCCCGCATATGAAGCTCCCAGGCCTGCCATCAGGTACGCACGCGCGTCGTTCGGATAGAGTGCCAGGAGCTTCGCGAAAATTTGCTCGGCAAAAGATACAACGGATGTGTCATGCTCCATCTCGTTCAGATAGAACTGGCCTATCGCAAACTTCGCATCGGCGCGCGTCGAATCGGAACTAAAGATAACGTCGAGCAGGCTGTCGGCGCTCACGAAATCTCTCATCCGCAGGTAAGCGGTCGCCGCGCGCGCCATAAGGTTGTAGTCGCTCTTATTCTCGCTCATCAGCCCTTTGAGCACATCCAGCGCCTTACTGTTCTTGCCGACCTGCAGGTATAGATCGGCGAGCATTTCTCTCAGGGGCACATTGGAGGAATCGATCTTCAGCATTTTGTTGACAAGGTCGATGGATTTATCGAACTGGCTTGTGCCGTTGTAAATCTTGACGAGCTGCATCATGGTGGGAAGATCCGGTCCAACGAGCCTCAGGACTCTTTCATATAATTGAGCAGCCTTCAACGGCTGGTCCTGCTGGTATAACTGTGCAAGCACCAGCATGTCCTGGACCTGCATGCTGTCTATTGAAAGGATTTCCTGGTATTCGATTCTCGCGCTGTCTACGTCAAAACCGCCCAGGTATGCCTGTGCCAGGGTCCTTCGATATTCTATCTTCCGGGGATTCATGGCTACTGCCTGTCTTGACTGCTCGATAGCCAGGTCGGTTTTCCCGAGCCTGGAGTAGTCCTGGGCCATCGCGTCGTAGATGGCAGCATCCTTATAGTAGCGAAGCGCATCCTGGTAGTCGAGGATTGCCTGCGCGTAATCACCTTTCACATCGTTCAGATTTCCGGACATGAAATGGTTCATTGCAGTCCGGTAGTTCGGATTGGTCGCCATCAGGTCGGGTTCTTTCAGGTTTTCCTGCCCGGATCCGGCTACCTTACTCCCTGCCGAGCATCCCATAATTCCGATCGTGCATGCACATAAAACAGCTAGCGCAAACTTGTACACTTCATCTCCTCACCGGTAAATTTAACTTTGGATGGCGTTTTAAACAAGAAAGGGACGCAGGACCCCCTCCGTGTCCCCGACAGTTTCGGTTACTCCCCTGCAACCTTAAGGCGATTGAGGGCTCTTGCCAGAGCAGCCTGTGCTCTGGCAAGATCAACACCCGGTTCTCTTTTCAACAGGCGTTCTTCCGCCCGTTCCTTTGCAGAGCGCGCCCTATCGACATTGATTTCCTCCTTCATCTCGATAGTCTCGGCAAGAAAAGTCGCTCTGTTGTGATTGATCTCGACAAATCCGCCGCTTGTCGAGTAGAGCGCCTCACTTCCGTGCTGATTGAGAATCTTTACTTCACCCACCGTAATTGTCGTTAGGAACGGGGCATGGTCGTGAAGGACCTGGAATGAACCGGATGTGCCTGGAGCGGTCAAGGATTCAACCTCACCCGAAAAAGCCACCTTCTGCGGCGTGACCACGTCCAGCTTGAAAGTTTTGCCGACTGCGGTATCGTTCAGCTCTGCCATTACGCAGCCCGAAGTTTCTTGGCCTGCTCTTCAGCTTCGTCGATCGTGCCGACCATATATAGCGCACTTTCGGGCCAATCGTCGCATCGGCCGTCAATGATCGCCTTGAAGCCTGCTATCGTGTCGCTCAACTTGACGTATCTTCCCTTTCTTCCCGTGAACGCCTCTGCAACGGAGAAAGGCTGGGAGAGATACTGTTGAATTCTCCTGGCGCGCGACACAGTTAGCTTATCCTCGTCCGAAAGCTCGTCGATGCCGAGAATATTTATGATATCCTGCAGATCCTTGTATGTCTGAAGAATTTCTTTCACCCTCTTTGCCACACGATAATGTTCCTCACCCACTATGTGGGGATCCAGGATTCGTGAAGTCGAATCAAGCGGGTCGACTGCAGGGTAGATGCCGAGGTCGACAATCTGCCTGCTCAGGACCGTGGTTGCGTCGAGGTGTCCGAACGTTGTGGCAGGCGCTGGGTCGGTAAGGTCATCGGCCGGCACGTAAATAGCCTGCACAGAAGTGATAGATCCGCGTTTCGTAGACGTGATGCGCTCCTGCAGAGCTCCCATTTCTGTCGCCAGGGTCGGTTGATAACCTACAGCCGAAGGCATTCTTCCGAGAAGCGCCGACACCTCAGAGCCTGCCTGGGTGAACCTAAATATATTGTCTATAAACACCAGAACATCTTTACCCTCGGAGTCGCGGAAATACTCTGCAAGGGTAATAGCAGCCAGTCCTACGCGCAGACGCGCTCCGGGCGGCTCGTTCATCTGACCGAAGACGAGCGCGGTTTTATTTATGACGCCCGACTCGTTCATCTCGATCCAGAGGTCATTCCCCTCGCGTGTCCTCTCACCGACTCCGCCGAAGACGGAGTAACCGCCATGCTGCGTCGCAATATTATGTATCAACTCCTGAATTATAACCGTCTTGCCAACCCCGGCCCCGCCGAACAAACCTGTCTTGCCTCCTTTTGAGTAAGGCTCGAGAAGGTCGACGACCTTGATTCCGGTCTCGAACATCTCTTTCTGCGCGCTCAAGTCCTCAAACTTCGGAGCAGGTCTGTGTATCGGATATTCCTCCTTCGTGACCAGTTCACCCTTGCCGTCGATCGGCTTTCCTATGACGTTCACCATTCTGCCAAGAACTTCAGGTCCGACGGGAACCCTTATTGGTCCGCCTGTATCCACGACCTTCATGCCGCGAACCAACCCGTCTGTCGAATCCATGGCCACCGCTCTCACGGTGTCTTCTCCCAAATGTTGCTGGACTTCAACGACTAGGTTCTCATCAACTCCATCAATGTTCTTTCTTGATACGGTAAGTGCATTCAAAATTTTCGGAAGGTGTCCGTTTTGAAATGCCACATCGACAACCGGGCCGATGATTTGTACGATTTTTCCTTCGTCCATGGTTCCTTGGGTTTTTTAGTTCGATAAATATAGATTTCGACGGCCAGATATTCAATTGCAAATTTGGGGGCTTTGTATCCGGAAAGTGTACCGCAACAACCGAATGCGGGCTGAATATCAATCGGCCGTTTTGTTCGTGGCGGCGCGCGCGGTTCAAACTCCGATTCATCTGCTCATTCGAGCAACGCTGGGCCAGGGGCGTCGCCCGCGCCGCGTGAAAATCTTTTCATTTTGTTTTAATTGTCGTTTCACGGGAGCATGGCAATATTGTTTGTGCAAAAAGGAGAAAACAGATGACTGAATTGATTAAACGAAAACTGATATATGGAGCAGGCGCCCTTGCTGTGGTAGCCGCGGTTTTCGTGCTGACAATGGGTCTCACATTCGGGAAGATCGGAGATACCAGGAAGAACGTGAAACTCGGTGCAGCCGCTCCGCCAATCACGCACATATCGGCTTCGGTGCAGGACCTCAGCAATGCCTTCATTTCTGTTGCGAAGGCAGTAACCCCGGCCGTAGTCCAAATTAGAGTAACGTCCACCCCAAAAGCAGTTAATGTTCCGAATGGCGGGAATTCACCGAACGACATGTTCAAGTTCTTCTTCGGTCCGGATTTCCCTTTCCACAATTTCAACATGCCGCAAGGCAAACCTGAGCCCGAGCAGGCGCTCGGTTCTGGAGTTATTGTCAGCCCGGACGGATACATAATCACGAACAACCACGTGGTTCAGGGCGCAGATCATGACGGAATCAAAGTGACACTCTTAGACAGAAGGACTTTCCACGCGAAATTAATCGGGCGCGACCCGACCACCGATGTGGCCGTGATCAAGATAGACGGCAGCGACCTGCCTTATGTAGCCCTTGGCAATTCAGACAGCGCTCATGTCGGAGAGTGGGTCGTCGCGATCGGAAACCCGTTCGGCCTCGATTACACGGTCACGCAGGGAATCATCAGCGCGCTGGGACGCAACATAGGCATCATTCGCAATAAATATGGCATCGAAGATTTCATACAGACGGATGCGGTTATCAACCCCGGAAACAGCGGTGGTCCGCTGGTCGATCTCCAGGGACGCGTTGTCGGCATCAATACCGCCATAGCGACAAACACCGGGAGCTATGAAGGTTACGGTTTCGCCATCCCGATAAACATCGCCAGGCACGTCGCGATGGATCTCATCGAGCACGGTAAGGTGCTTCGTCCCTACATAGGCGTTGCTATCGGGGACATCGACCAGACGACTGCAAAAGCCCTCGGGCTCAAGGAACCGGGAGGAGTACTGGTTCAGAGCGTTGAGAGCAATTCGCCGGCTGAAAAAGGCGGAATCAAATCAGGAGATGTCATCCTGAAATTCGACGGCGTCAAGGTAGACCACGCGAACCAATTGCAGGCTCTGGTTGCCTCGAAGGCCCCCGGAGACAAGGCGTCCGTGGAAATCTTCAGAAATGGAAAGACGGAGGACAAGACCGTTACGCTTGAGGAAAGAAGCGGCGCATCGTTCGCATCAATTTCCGGAAGCAGCGGAAACAGCTCCGAAAGCCTCAGCTCTCTCGGTCTGTCGGTGCAGGACGCAGACAAAGCGACTCTCGACAACTACGGCGCGAAACACGGCGTAGTCGTCACAGGTGTGCAGCCCGCCAGCGAAGCATATAACCGAGGGGTTCAACAGGGTGATTTGATTACCAGCGTCGACAACCAGCCGATAAAGACTACCGGCGATCTCGAGAAGGCGGTGGACGCTCACAAGCCCGGCGACGCCCTTCTGTTCCGCGTGATAACTAAAGACAAAGTCAGCCAATTCCTGGCTCTCGAGATACCACAGAAATAGATTTGCTCCACTCCCCCAATAAGAAGAGGGCGGCACGGCTGCAAGCGTGCCGCCCTTTCTCTTTTTAATCCCCAGCTGGAATTCCCTGTATTTCAATTTGTGATTTGCCCAACAACCAGAGCGAGGCGATCAACCTAGTTCTTGCCGATCTCCTCTGACCCGATCTCCTTGTCGGAATACTCCTCGCAAATCCTTCTGAGGTGTTCGAACGAATACAAACCTGTATTGTGCCCGTCGACCCATGTCAGCGCAAGAGCATAATCTCCGACGATTTCGGCGGACTTCAGATTGTACTTCCCTGGCGTCAACACCTGGAGCGGCGATGGCTTGTACTCCCGCCACAAAACCGATTCCCCGGCACATGAGGCGCATGGGCATCTGTCGCGCAAATACTTCGCCGGAAGGACGAACTCCTTTCCATCGTCCCACTTCAACATTATTTCTTCGTCATTCACCTTTTTGAACTGCGCAGGATACATACCTTCTCTGTCTGAGATTTGAAAGGAACCGCCCACTTTACAGAAGGCGGTTCCGTAACAATGATGGAGCGATCAGCCTTTCTTACCGTCGAGCGATTTCAGCTCCGCAATAACTTGCTCAGCGTGCACTTTCGGGTCGACGTTCGGATAGATCTTGACGATCCGGCCTTTCGGGTTTATGATGAACGTAACCCTGTTGGCCATTTGCCACTTCGCGTTGTAAACGCCGTACATCTTCACGACTTTCTTATGCGAGTCGGCAAGCAACAGGAAGTCGAGCCCGTATTTCTTCGTGAACGCCTTGTGCGACGCGACATCCTGCACGCTGACTCCGACGACCTTTGCACCTTCTTTAGTAATGGCGGACAGGTCGTCCCTGAAGCTGCATGCTTCGGTCGTGCAACCCGGCGTTTCGTCCTTCGGATAGAAATAGAGGACAACGTACTGGCCGCGGAAGCTGCTCAACTTGTGCATCTTCCCGTCGTTGCCCCTCAGGGCAAAGTTCGGCGCTTTATCTCCGTCCTTCAACGTGATCTTCGCGCTCGCAATCGATGAGATGCCGAGCAGCAGAACCATCGTCGGCACGATTAATCTTCTTATCATTCCTTCCTCCTTTTTATTTGAAAAACAGATGACAGACCTTCCGGTTCAAATCGAACCCGAGGAAATCATCTCCGTTGAAATCAAAATCGGCCTTGCTCTCGTAACCGAGCCAATTCCAATCCTCGACAACCCTGGCCCGTTCGAAAGGTAAGAGCTCGTTAAATTCATTAACACGATTTGTAAACTCGGGGTGCCCGTCGTACTTGTCGGGGTTAACCACTGCAAATATTCGCCTGTAGATCCTGGCCTCTTCAAAAAGACCGGGCAAAGTCAAATCTTCCCTGACGATCACGTCCCCGTTGGCGATTTCTATCTTCTGGCTCTTGACAAAATATCCTTCGTCGTAGACATCAATGGAAGTCGTTG
>JAJYOS010000354.1 GCA_021796055.1 Bacteroidota bacterium | reverse complement strand
TAAGTCCTGAGATACACGGCACGGTCATACACGAATTTGCCGCGCACTTTACAGACGCGAAGACGAGATACATTCAGGTTATCGGAGTATATCCCGGTCCCCTGCCCGCCGGACATCCGGGAGCAGGAAGTCCATCTTTCATGTTCTCGGATGAAGTGATAGTCAAGTAATGCAATTAGGCGGCAGGCAAGCGTCCTGCCGCCTAATTTTAATTGTGGGCAACCCGGTATGTTCAACGCTGAGCAGAACACAACCTCTGAATTACTTTGTCGGCCGGCAGATTTCCCCTCGAAAGTGGGAGGAGATTACTTCTTTGCAGCTCCAGATTGGGTAATCAGCCAGTCAGACCATTCCTTTATGCCGAAACCCGTAGTACAGGACGTCTCGAAATCGATGAGCTTCGGATTGATCTGGAGAGCATTCCTCTTCAGTTCCGAGAGTCTGCAATTAACGTAAGGGACAAGATCTATCTTATTCATAATCAGGACCGAAGCGTTGCGAAACATCGCGGGGTATTTCAACGGCTTGTCATCCCCCTCTGTCGTGCTGGCAATGACGACCTTCATCGCCTCGCCAAGATCGTATCCTGCCGGGCACACTAGATTCCCGACGTTCTCAATCACAAGAAGGTCAATCCCTTTCAAGTCCATCTTCGCAAGAGCATCCTGCACCAATCTCGCTTCGAGATGACATCCTCCGTTCGTTACGATCTGCACGACAGGAACGCCAAACTTCGCCACGCGCTGCGCGTCCAAATCGGTCTGAACGTCTCCTTCAATAACAGATACCTTAATCTTATCGTTTAGATATTCCAGTGTCTTTTCGAGAAGGCTCGTCTTACCAGCACCGGGCGAACTCACGAGATTAATTACGAATATCCCGTGCTTATTGAACAGTTCCCTGTTCTGCCGCGCCAGCTCGTCATTCTTCTCAAGAACTTTCCGTTCAATAGTAACTACGCTCATATCAGACCTCAAATTCAACTATTTGCAATTCAATGGATGACACGACTCCGTTCCCTCTTCCCTATTGAACGTTGACGGGCGCACTCGTATAATATGACACCTACGGAACTCCCCACGTTGATCGAATCCACACCTCGCTGCATCGGGATCTCAACCATCGTATCGCAAACGGAGAGGACTTGCGGCGAAATCCCTTCGCCCTCGCTTCCGAATACCACGCAGACATCTCCGGAGAGATCCGCCTTTGCCACATCGACGGAGCCATCTCTCGGATTAGCCGCGACGACGCGCACACCGTGCTCCCTTCGCATCGACTCAATCGTCGTCACGAGCTTGGTGGAGCGAACTATCGGGAGACTGAATATTGTCCCCATGGAGTTTCTCACGGAGCGCCGGAGATAAGGATCGCAGGAGGTTTCGCCTACTATCAACGCGTCAACGCCGAAAGCCGCGCAATTCCGGACGATGACTCCCATGTTTTCGGAATTAGCCACGCCATCCACCGCCACAAACAAGTACTGTTCATCCGACTTCTTTTCGAGATCAAACTGGTCTGGCTTTTCGGGAACCCTTCCGATCGCCATGATTCCCTGGTGAAGCTTATAGCCGACGATCTCCTCGAGGAGTCTCTTCCCGGCCACGAATATGCCAGCTTCGACTATTCTTCTCTCGAGAAGTGGCGAATACTCCACCAACCACTCCTCGGTCAGAAGGATCGATACAATCTTCAGTTCACTTTCTACAAGCCTTCTTACTACTTTCTCCCCTTCCGCGATGAATATACCTCTCTCACGATGCCCAATCGGGCGACGCATAGTCAAGTAGGGCTCTAGTTCCGGTAAGTCGAGTGATTGCAATCGGGTTATATTCGCCAATGTTTTTCCTGCTGCTCCACCACATCAAGCTTCTTGTCTGGAACTTAATATGGTAGCCATTCGTGAATCTTTTAGCTGCCTGTGCCCTTCTCGGCCCAGATGTTGGAGATATTAACAATAGTATGAACCGACTTCACCATAGACCTTGCAGGGATCCACTCAAGCTTTCCGTGCGGATTCTCTTCACCGGCAAATATATTGGCCGTCGGCAGTCCCATGTAGGTTAGCTGCGAGCCGTCTGTACCTCCTCGCACCGGAAACCTTATCGGCTTCACCCTCGCTCTTTCCATTGCCTCTTCGGCAAACTTCACGACATCCGGATACTTTTCGAGGATGGAATTCATGTTGCGATAAGTGTCGATGATCCTCAAATCGATTCTTACCTTCGGAAATTTTTTCTCGGTCTTCTCTTTCATTTCCCGAAGTATTTCGCCCTTTTCTTCCATCCCAGTCATATCGAAATCTCGTATTAGAACTTTCAGTCGCGTCCGTTCCTCATTTCCGGTCAAATCGTAAGGATGAAGATAACCCTCCCTTTCGTCTGTCGTCTCAGGCCTCATGTCCTCCGGAAATAGGGATATGAAGTAGGAAGCGGCATAGAGAGAGTTGACCATGATGCCTTTTGCGTACCCGGGGTGTGTGTTCTTGCCGTTGAACGTTACGACCGCGGCCTGGGCATTGAAAGTTTCATCGCTCAGTTCGCCAAGCTGTCCACCGTCAACAGTGTACGCGTACTTTGCGCCCCATCCCTTGATGTCGAAGTATTTCGGACCGTTGCCTACTTCTTCGTCGGGCGTGAAGGCGATCTTGATCGTCCCGTGCTTTATCTCAGGTTGCTTAAGCATAAACTCAACGGCGGTCATTATCTCCGCTATTCCGGCTTTATCATCGGCCGCAAGGAGCGTGGTGCCGTCTGTGGTGATAATATCATCCCCTATGCTCTTCAGCAGGTTAGGATTCCTTTCGACCGTAATGACCCGAGTCGTGTCGTTAGGAAGTACTATATCGCCTCCACGGTAATCCCTGTGGATAATCGGGTTGACGTTGGCGTCAGACACCGAAGAAGAGGCGTCGACGTGCGCCATGAAACCGATTACAGGAACGAGAGCCGTTTGCTCCTCCGTGAGATTTGAAGGAAGCGTCGCGTATACGTAGCAATGCTCCGCGTCAAGCCTCGCATCAGAAAGCCCAAGCCCCTGAAGCTCCTTCAACAGCACTCTAGCGAGATCAAACTGGTTCGGAGTGCTCGGCACCTGCTCCACATCTTCCTTCGAATGTGTGTCGATCTTCGCGTATCTGACCAGCCTATCGACGGCTGCTTTCTTGATCCATTCATCGTCCACCTGTCCGAATGATACCTCCGCAAGGAAAAGTGACGACAGTAGAACTATTAACACTTTCATAACTCGCCTCCTGACATACTGAATGACACGTTTGTTTTCCCACGACTTACAGCTCAATATAAAAAAGGCTGTCCTGCATACCGGACAGCCCCAGATAATCTAGCGAGATGGCCGCCACCATCGAGAGTTGTTCCGAAGGTGACTAACCAGGCCGAAGTTGTTAACTCCGACCTGGATCGATGCCAACTTACGTTCCAGAACTGTAATCTGTCTGGTACTTGACCTGTTCCGGCGTCAGCTTGTCTATCTTGATGCCCATTGTGCGAAGCTTCACCATCGCGATTTCCTGATCCTGTTCTGCCGGGATGTCGTGGACCTTGTTCTCGAGCCTCTTTCCCTTCTTATGCAGCTCGACAATCCTGAGCTGTGACATGAACTGGTTGGCAAAAGACATGTCCATGACTTCGGATGGATGGCCCTCCGCGGCGGCGAGATTGACAAGCCTTCCCTGTGCCAGGACATAGATCCTGCGGTTGTCTTTCGTCGTGTACTCCTCGTTGTTCGCGCGGATCTCGCGGACCTTCTTCGTCACTTTCTTGAGATCCGTTAGGTTGAGCTCGCAGTCATAGTGGCCGGTATTACAAACGATGGCGCCGTCTTTCATTTTTTCGAAATGTCTTTTCACCACAATATCCTTGACGCCGGTAGCGGTAATGAACACGTCGCCGATTTTCGCGGCTTCATCCATTGTCATAACCCGCATTCCCTCAAGAGTGGCCTTTAGGGCTGCTGTCGGCTTCACTTCGGTAACGATGACGTTAGCGCCCATTCCCTTAGCTCGCGTCGCCACGCCTTTGCCGCAATGTCCGTAGCCGGCGACCACGATATTCTTCCCGGCAAGGAGGACACTCGTGGCCCTTATTATGCCGTCGAGCGTCGACTGGCCTGTGCCGTAGACGTTATCGAAATCCCACTTAGTCTCTGCGTCATTTACGGCGATGACCGGGTAACGCAAGGCTCCGTCGTCCGCCATGGCGCGCAGCCTGTGAACGCCAGTTGTAGTCTCTTCGGTGCCGCCGAGTATTGAGGTCTCCGCCAGTTCAGGATATTTATTATGAACGGTGAAGATGAGATCGGCGCCGTCATCGAGCGTGAGATTCGGCTTCATCTTGATCGTCTCATCTATTGCCCAGTAAAACTCCTTCACGGACATCCCGTGCCACGCGAAGATCGAAATCTTCTCCGAGGCGAGAGCGGCCGCTACCGAATCGTTTGTGGAAAGCGGGTTACATCCGCTCCAGCTCACATCCGCTCCACAGGCCGCGAAGGTCTTCACTAATACGGCAGTTTCCTTCGTGACGTGGAGACACCCTGCAATCTTGTATCCCTTGAAAGGTTTCGTCTTGCTGTACTTTTCCTTCAAAGCCATGAGCACCGGCATCCTCGATTCCGCCCAGGCTATTCTCCGCTTACCTTCGTCGGCAAGAGACATATCGCGAACTTTATAAAGCCCTTTTACTTCATTCATCTAAAATTTTCTCCAAACTTTTGATTTCGGATTATTCGGTTGATTACCTGACCGCGGCACGAAGCTTATTCACAAGGTCCAGCTTCTCCCATGTGAACTCCTTCTCCGATCTGCCGAAATGACCGTAGGCAGCCGTCTTCTGGAATATCGGGCGGCGGAGATTGAGGTGCTTCGTTATTCCGGAAGGAGTCAGGTCCATGACTTTCCCAACTATTTTTGCGAGCTCGGCATCCGAGACGCTTTTCCCCGTACCGTTTGTGTCGACGAGTACGGACACCGGTTTCGCCACTCCGATAGCATACGCAAGCTGAATCATACACTCGTGCGCGAGTCCCGCCGCGACAATGTTCTTGGCAAGGTAACGAGCGGCATAGGCGGCGCTGCGATCCACTTTCGAGGGATCCTTACCGGAAAAGGCGCCGCCGCCGTGAGGGGCGTATCCGCCGTAAGTATCGACGATAATCTTCCTGCCGGTGAGGCCGGTGTCGCCGTGAGGACCGCCGGTTACGAACCGGCCGGTCGGATTTATGTGATATCGAGTGTCCTTCGTGAGATACTTCTGAGGAATGACTTTTCCGATGATGTTTCTTTTCACATCTTCGGCTATCTTCTTCTGCCACTTCGATTCGCTTACTCCCTTCGGCTCGGGGTCGTGCTGAGTCGAAATGACGATCGTGTCGACCGTTATCCTTCCACCTTCGTGGTACGCCACCGTCACCTGGCTCTTGCCGTCGGGACGCAGATAGCGCATGGGAGATTTCTCTTTAAGCTTCCTTACTTCCGCAAGACGCATCGTAAGCCTGTGCGCCAGAGCTATCGGCAAAGGCATATACTCTTCGGTCTGGTCGCAGGCGTATCCGAACATCATACCCTGGTCGCCAGCGCCGCCCGTCACGACACCGCGACTGATGTCCGCTGACTGGGAATGCATGACGTTTACGACTCCGCAAGACTCCGCGTCAAACTTGTACCGAATATCGTTGTAGCCTATCTCGCTTATAACTTTCCGCGCTATGTCGGCCACGTCAATCTTTGATTTCGCTTTTTCAGTCGTCGTGACCTCTCCGCCGATTACTACCAGTCCGGTCGTCGCGTAGGTCTCGCAGGCGACCCTGGAATTAGGTTCGATCGCCAGATGTGCATCTAGAACTGCATCGGAAATCTGATCGCAGATCTTATCAGGATGCCCTTCAGTGACTGATTCCGATGTGAACAGTTTGTACATTGTATCTCCAGTTGTTTGTTATAAGAAATCTATCTCGGTCGAATCGCCCGCGTTGACGCGTTTGAAACTCCCCTTAAGTTGAGCGTTCTGCCCTACAATGGAGCCGTCGAGAAGCGAATTCTGGATCGACGCCCCTGAGCCGATGATCGAATCACGAATCAAGGAATCAACTACTTCTACCTCGCTATCGATCGTGGCGTTCGGGCCAATGACGGAATTTGATATTTTCGCGCTGTCCGCGATGTAAACCGGCGGGATTATTACGACGTTATCCCGCTTCTTGAAATGCCTCGTCTTCTTGAGAAGGTGACGATTCGTGGAGAGGAGCGTCTCCGGCTTTCCACAATCGTACCAGCCGTCGATTTCAAAATAGTTGATCACCTCTCCGCGGTCCAGCATTATCTGCAGCGCGTCGGTAAGCTGGTACTCGTTCTTGGTCTTGATGTCCTTTTCCATCGTCTCTTGTATCGCTGCTTCAAGGACAAGGGGAGACTTGATATAGTACAGGCCGACCACCGCAAGGTTCGAAGTCGGTTTATCGGGCTTCTCAATCAGTTTAATCACCCTGTCGCCGCTGATCTCGGCAACACCGAATCTTCTCGGGTCCTCGACTTGCTTCACTCCTATGCTGGAGTGCTCGCTGTTCAACAGCGGCTTCAAGTCGACGTCGAATACTGTGTCGCCGAGAATAATCAGGAGCGGCTCGTCGCTCTTGTCGCCGTTCAGCCCGACATGGGTCGCGTGCCCAAGCCCAAGTCTCTCTTCCTGATAAACGAACTTGAAATTCACTTTCTTGTAATTCGAGCGAAGATACTCTTCAACCATCTCGCCCATGTACCCGACCACCACGATGATGTCTTTGATTCCTATTTCGCTCAGATTGTCAACAATGTGGCCGACAATAGGCTTGCCTCCGACATCTTGCCCCC
>JAJYOS010000353.1 GCA_021796055.1 Bacteroidota bacterium | reverse complement strand
ATCTCGTGCGGTCATCGGATCAGGCACCGCCGTGTCAACTACTCTCGTAAGGGGCGCGAACGCCGAATAAGGCTTCGCCTTCACGCGCGCGTAGATGTCATACGGCGCAACAATGTCTACGAGCGTTCTCAAAGGGGCGACACGGTATCCATTAGCCAGGTTCCTCAGCATAGTTCCCTGGTTCTTTAACTGCGTAAGGCCAAGCCTGTCGAGTTCGAGCGAAACGGCATCGAGACGCCGGTACATGTCCCTCACATTTCTAATATCGCGAGGCGACCAGAGTCTTTCGGCAATCGCCGCGGCCCTCGGCCAGATCCTGGAATCGATGTTCTCAGGGCTGACATATTCCGACCACATGCATGCTTCGCCGCCGATGATCAACTTTTTTTGCTGGAGAGTAAGTCCGCTATCCGGCACGGGATCGACAAGGTAATACTGACTTGCGGTGAAATAATGATCGAGGTACCAACCCTTGGACAAGATCACGCGGTACCCCTTCTTAACGGCATTCTCAAGGCTTGCGTTGCCGCGCCATGACTGCACGATGGCAGACTTTGGCAAACGCGGATTAAGTATCTCTTCCCAGCCCATTACATCTTTGTGGTCCTTCATGATCAGCGGAACAAGCCGATTCTCGAAATAAGTTTGGAGCGCGGCATCGCTCGGAATCTTGTGCGCCTTCATGAACGCCTGTATTTTCGGATTCGCGTTCCAATCCTTGCCGTTATTCTCATCACCGCCGACATCCATGTACTTGTCGGGAAAGAGTCCCGCCATTTCCTTGAAGAATTTTCCGAGGAACACGTAAGTCTTGTTGATCGTCGGATTAAATACCGGGTCGAATATCCCCCACTTCCTCTCGATGGAGTAAGGACCCGGCGCGCTGGCGTACTGAGGGTAGCCGACGAACCACGATGTCGAGTGAGCAGGCACATCGAATTCGGGTACGACGCGAATCCCTCTGTCCGCGGCATATTTGATAACGGCCTTGATCTCCTGCTGAGTATAAAAGTGACCGTCCGAGCCCATGCCGGTCAGCTTCGGGAACGTCTTTGACTCCGCCCTGAATCCCTGGTTGTCGCTAAGGTGCCAGTGTAGAACGTTGAGTTTCACCGCCGCCATCCCACGTATATTTCTCTCGATGACGTTGACAGGCATGAAATGTCTCGCCGCGTCGATCATCAACCCTCGCCAGGGAAATCTCGGATGGTCTTCGATCCTTACGCATGGGAAATAGTATCCTGAACTATCCGCCTCAAGAAGCTGAAGAACCGTCTGTATTCCCCTTAGCGCCCCGATGTCCGTATTAGCTTTCAGGAGCACACGCGACGGAGTCACGTCCAGTCGATAAGACTCGTCCATGTACAATCTTAGCCTGCCGCGACGATCGGCTTGTATGACCATACAGGGATTCTCGACAGACGAATCAGGAGATAGGTAGCCCTGCGAGAAAAAGAGTCCCGTTCTCTGAGAGAGCCTTCTGAGCATTCTGCTCGCCGCGCGAAAGAGGCGGCCGGTCGGCTTCCCTGTCACCTCGACAGTAAAACTCTGATTCAACCTGTAGCGGCCGCCGGTCATTTCAATCTTCGCCGGCCACGGCATCAGGGTAAGCTTCCTTGTGTTTATCTCAGCGTAGCCCGCGACGTTCATGAGGGATACGAATACGGCAACGGTTGCAAGAATCCTAACGTATCTCATAATGCTATCTATTTCTCCAGGACATTATTGTCATCGATACTCCCGATATCGTGCAAAACCGTGGATCGGCGGGAAGAGCACATGCCGGGAGGATGCACGCGACCCACGCCTGATCCCGCATCATCATCTAAGGAGGAGCATTTTCCTCGTCATGGATTCGGGGCCTTCGCGGAGCGTGTAGAAGTAGACGCCGCTGGCAAGATTATTCATGCTTACATCGTAAGTGTACTCTCCGCGACTGCGGTACCCTTCGTCCACAACTTTAACCAATTGGCCGAGCGTGTCATAAATCTTCAGGCTCATCACCCCGCCCTTCGCGAGACCGACATCTATGACTGTCGACGGATTGAACGGGTTGGGATAGTTATCGCCGAGCTCGAATCCCGTCGGCCCTCCCGTCGGTACCTCTCCTATGCCGGTAGTCGTGGAAGGTGTGTATGTCCCTTTGATGAACTTGTAAGTCTGATCGTAGATCGCGCGCAGTTGAGGGTTGGTGCTTGTACAGCAGTCATAAAAAGTGCCCGGGCCGCCGTTCTGGTAATACGCGTGGACGGCGCCCGTCATGTAACCTTTAGAGACACCGTAGTTCAGATACGCGTAGTACTTGTTTCTGTAAGTCGAATCAGTGGTCGCGTCCCAATGAATTTCGATCTCGACTCCCATACCGAGTTTCTTGCTCGCGTCTGCCGCTTCCCCAAGCTCCTGTTCGGGGAAATTGTCGAAGACATAATTCGGCTGCATGATGGCGCCGTCGAATCCTAGAGAGTCCCAGTCCTCAAATCCCGAAGACTGGTACGACGGGATCCACGTAAACACTTTGCCGAGACTCCTGATATAGTTACCGGTATACTGGAGCATCGCCGCTTCGCTGTCATCAACCTCGAAATCGGCCCCCTCTTCATACCAATAGAATCCGACAAGATCAAGATTTGAGTAGCCGGCGGAATCCCATTTGCTGATCGCCGTGTCGATGTACCATTTTATAACCTCTTCCCTGTCCGAAAGGAGTGAGAGGTTCATGGATTTGCCTTTAACGACTCCAAAATTTGTCGCGGTAGGAGTGGGATAAGGGATGGCGATCTCAACCTTGGTCGTGTAGGAAGGGCGGTTCAGAATCTTTTTGACGTTGCCGGTCGCGGTATTCAGGGCTCCAAGATTGTAAGTACTCTGGAACGTGTTGTCCAGATAATATTCCCAGTCCGATAAAACCGTCGGATGCGCAGTGCTGCAATAATACATCCCACCCGATGGAGCTCCCGCCGCAACAAACGGAAGGAAAAGGAAGCTGTCGAACATGAAGTCACTGATTGTGCCTGACGTCGATTCATAACCCACATACGGAGTGAGTTCAGTGACGGTGTTTTGTCCAACGGCCGGATTTGATGGATAGTAGCCGTTGTACATCAGCACCATATTGCTAATCCCGCCGACTTTTGAAGAGCCCGGCGCAAGATAGGCGTCGGGATAGATCGTTGGCGGTGTTACTGGCGGGACACTCGCGCCGCCCGCTATTCCCGTGTTCCCGAAAACCTGGAATTCATCCGCGAATACCCAGACATCCACGCTAAATGTCATCTTAACGTATCTCGCCTGGTAATTCAGGCCCGACAAGACATAAGTCTGAGTTTCAACCGTAGGCGTGGTTAGCGGTATCTGCGAGTATATAGTGCCGACGACCGACCAATTTGTGTCGTTCATTGACAAGGCGTAAGTCACTTTCCTGGGGAAGTAGACTCCGGCAGAAGGATAATGTATGAAACGTTCCTGCATCTGGTGTACGGTATTCACGCGACCCATGTCAATTACCACCGAGCGATTTCCGCCATGATAGAATCCCTGCCACACTCCGTCGCTGAAGCTCGTCGAAGAGCCGATTATTCCATCTGTCAGAGCGCCCGGAGTATAATACTTCGCTTCCGCCTTCGCGAAAGAATACTCAGTAGACACGAGCGGCGTCACGGTGTACTGCATACCCTGCACGAGGTTGACCATTCCAGTTGGTGGCGCTGGCGCGGATGACGCCGCGAAGGCGGGTGGTAACGCCGCTATAGATGAGAGTACAATGAACAAAAAAATGTTCTTCCGAAATGGTATAATTTGACGCGCCATATGTCCTTTTCCAAAATTATCGTTCAAATGTGTTTCCGGAATTTCGATACCCGGAAAGAGTGTTTAACTATTTTAATTGAGGGTGATATTGCTTCTAAGTATTTTCACGCTGCATTCAGTTTCGTTTGACCGAAGTTCTCTTGGAGGCATCGGCCTGGCCTCGATAGCCTTAGCAATCTCAAATGTCAAAGACTTGCTGCGATGTATCTGCCGGCCGGCGAACCAAACAGAAGCTTCGCCCTTCCAATTCGAGCTGCCGGATGTTTGTTTCAGCCAAATAGCAATATTATGTCTCCCCGGTTCGAGAGGAACGGCGTACCACTTTGATTTCGATTCAGATTTCAGTGGGGCAACCGGCTCCACTTTTCCGTCTATCGATATCGTAACATCAGGTAGTGCTTTTTTGGACGACACGTTTACAGGATCGAGAAGAAGGTCGAGCGCCGGACTTTTGACCGACTTATCGATGTTCAAATCAAAAGCGAGAAGCGAGCTGCCGACCTTTCTTGCATCTGAAACTCTTGCGACGGAAACCGGCTTCGGGGATCGTCTCAACCCCGAAAGCTCCTTTCTCAATTCGCTTCGATTCAGTTTCATATCCAGCGTCCTTGGATTGAGGAGTCTCACGTTTCGGCCGGCGTCGTAGAAATCGAGAGTATAAGTGCCGCCTTTGAAGTCTTTTCTTTCGAATCGCACGTCTGCGATCAGAGGCGTTTTAGCGCTATCCAGAGGAAAGACTTCGTAGACGGCAGTCTCGTAACCATCCAGCGGTATTTCAAAACTCTGTCCGGAAGCATACAGCCTCGGCGATATCCAGCGATCAGGATATACCCGTTCGACGACAAGAGATTTCGCGTCCGGAGAAAATCCCTGCGAAGCAGCCAACTTGACTCTTAATGATGATGGCTCAATCCATGGATTCCGCGCGGCGACTATGCCTCTGTTCCCCTTGAAGTGGACGTAACCGTATGCTTCTCTTTTGCCCGGATCTCCGCCGATCATCTCAGTATTGGACAATATCGGAAAATTCTTTCTGGCCCAGAGGATCGACTTCGATATCGCGTTCCACTCACCTTCCGTCAGGATGTCCGGCGAGACATAGAGCTCCCACATCGAGACTCCTCGCGCGAAATAGAGGACAGACTCGTTGGTGAATCTGTCGAGCGGTTCTTCTTTTCCTCCGAGTTGTTCCAATGTACCTTTTATAATGCCGTGAGTCATCATGTTCTCGATTGGAAACCAAAAATCGTTTGTCTTGAAATCGTCATATAGCACAAGGTCACGGTAAGTCATCGCCGCGTCGCGTGGGCTTATTGAAGGGACATCTGCGTAACCGTAATCTCCTCCCTGCATCCAGATCTGGTTCGCGTATTTTACCCACCACGGGCTGAGCCATGTGCCGGAGGTAATATTCAGATAAGCGTGTGGATTCACCCTGCGGACAGCACGGCTGATGTTGATAAGCGTATCGAGGATCGCGTCTCTCGAATAAATTCCCACCGGGTGGCCGTGGTCAGGCTGGCTGCATGAAAACTGGATGCCGTCCCACTTGTAATATGCGACGCCGTCGTCCTTAGCGAAATCGACGACCCTTCTCTTAAAGAGCTGGCTGTAACGTTTTCCTCCGAGGCAGAGTTCGTTGCCAACCGTCTCGAATCCATGCGCCCTCATCCAATCGACGCGCAGGTTGCTGAATGAGTACCCTCCTATCGGGCTGAGCCAGAGGCCGAGAACGGTGTTTGTTTTCTTGAGATCGTCGACGATAGGCTTGAGCCCGCTGGGAAAAGTGCTCTTCCTCAATTTCCAATCGCTCTCGTATTTGTCCCAGCCGTCATCGAGCACGAACGCGTTGAGCCTGATCCCATGCTTCTCGATCATGTTCTTTCGCAGCTCGTCGATGATCCTCAGGATGTTGGTCTGGTTCATGACGTGGTCCGGAGTAATGCCGGGATAACGCGGCGAACGAAGATCGTACCAGGTATTGTAAAGCGTGTAAGGCTCCGCGGGCGCCACACGGATTCTCTTCACGTATCTCATGAACCAGAGCTTAACGTACCTGTTCGGCGCCAAACCCTCGACCGCCCAGTGACTCTCTGTCCAATGGCTGTCGATTCGCTTCCCGAAGACCTCGCCGCACTTTATTCGAATCTCTTTTCCGTGAACCATCACATGATTTTCTCCGGCGGGATATTCGAGTCCCCAGAAGCTGCCGCCTCGACGGCCGGTAAGCGCGATCGGCTGTCCAAATCCGCCGTTCTTCACCACCGCATAACCACGAGTGACGACAGCGTCGGTCGCCCATATGCGTCTCAAGTACTGAAGTCCGTTCACGGTATCTCTGATCGAGATCCTCCTGTGGACGTAAAACGCCGCGGAATCGATTTTGTAACTCACTTCGAGACGAAACGGGAGATCGATTCCCTTGAAAAACAGGTTGAGTTGCTTCCCGCCGTCAGGATTGTTTTCGGTTTCACTCCCGGTCATCTCGAAGTCTTTTTTCGTGAAAGTCACGGCATTATCGGCGTTGTTAGCCTTGCCGGGGGCGCTCCAGCCCGTCCAGAAAACATCTATTGCAAAATTGCCGTCGGTCTCGACCATTGATGGGTTCCCATCGTGCTTCCGCGCCCATGCCGGGCTGAGAGCGAGCCTGTCGTACGCTATGCTCCCGGAGTCAACCGCCACGGTCAGTGTCGCGACTCCGTTGGAAATGGAGAACGATCTGAGTTCGGAAGCTTGCGCGGTAGATAAAGCTGCAGTGATTAGTAATGACAATACTGCAAGCGAAAAAAGAAATCCGATTTTATCGGAGATCTTTTTCACATTTCCTTTACCCGGAAAATCAACGGTCAAAGCTCTCATGATGGCACCCGATTGGTTTTTAGTCCGCCGCCGAAAGCATGTAAGCCCAGACGTTCTTGAATTGAGGGAAGAGCGTGGAGGCATGAGGCCACTTGGTGGGGAGAGTGTTTATCAGTATATGATAATCGCCTCGTATGGCAACGCCGGGTTGAACGTGTAGCGTATCCGGTTTGCTGAGATGCATGAGCACCATGCAGTTGGC
>JAJYOS010000352.1 GCA_021796055.1 Bacteroidota bacterium | reverse complement strand
AATGTTCTTCAGGTAAGCGCCGAGAGGCTTTATCACGATTTCTTTCTGACCAATCAGCCGGTCAACCACAATTCCGAATTTCTTGTTTGCCACACCGACGACGACGGTGTAAAACGCCTTGACACCAGTGTCTCTTCCTGGAACATTGAGTATTTCTGAAATGTCAACAAGCGGCAGGACCGTCTCCCGCAATCTGATCACTTCACGACCGTTTACCGTTGAGACTTCGGAGCGGGAAGTGCGGACAACTTCGAGAACCGAGCTTAAAGGTACGGCAAAAGTTTCGCCTCCGACCCCGACAAGGAGCCCCTGGATGATTGCCAGCGTGAGAGGGAGTTTCAGCGTAAATCTTGTCCCTTTGCCCACTTCGGATTCAACAGTGATTATGCCGTTCAATTTGGTGATGTTTGTCTTCACTACATCCATGCCCACCCCGCGTCCGGAGACGCTGCTCACTCTTTGAGCGGTGCTGAAGCCGGGTAGGAAAATCAGGCCATAGGTATCCTCTGTCTTCATGTCGTGCGCTTCTTCCGGCGTGATGATCCCTTTTTCAATCGCCTTCTGTTTGAGTTTCTCCGGATCAATTCCGGCGCCGTCGTCCCTCACTTCAATTATAACATGATTACCCTCGTGTCCCGCTGAAAGGCTTATTGTTCCTTGCCGCGTCTTGCCCGATTTTTCCCTGACGTCTGCGGATTCAACTCCATGATCGGCGGCGTTCCTGATCAAATGCACGAGCGGGTCGCTGATTTCTTCGATAATCGATTTGTCGAGTTCGGTTTCCTCACCGCTGATAACGAGGCTTATCTCCTTGGAAAATTCGCGGGCGATGTCGCGCACGAGTCTTGGAAACCTGTTGAAGACCCTCCCTATCTGGACCATCCTCGTTTTCATTACAGCTGTCTGAAGTTCCGTCGTAATGAAATCTATCTGTGCCGCCGTGTCATTAAGTTGATGAGAGAAGTCTTCGCGGCCATCCTCGTTCCTGTCGAGGGAGACAATCTGGGAAAGCCGGTTCCTGCCGAGCACCAGCTCTCCGACGAGATTCATGAGATGGTCGAGTCGTTGAACATCAACCCTTATCGTAGTGTCGGTGATATTCTTCTCGCTCTTCGGTGGCTGCAAGTGTTGTGGCTGCGTTCCTTGCTCGGTCTGATGAGATTCGCTTGGCCTTGGGGAAGAGGTATCTTCAAGTGTCTCGGCTGCCGGTTCCTGTTTCGCGGCCTGCGATGCAGAAGGGATGTCTTTGGCCTCGCTTGGTTCAGTTTTCGCGGCAGGCTGGCTGGAAGGGAGTTCTCCTTTAGAAAGGATCTCCAGCTTCTTTATCGTCGGGGTGAGATCGATGTCGCTGATGTTCTGGTCTACAACTTGTTTCAACAAGACCTTCATCAGGTCGAAAGCTTCAAGCATCACGTCGAGCATCGCGGGCTGGAAGGAAATTTCGCCTCGTCGCATCTTATTTAATACGTCTTCGAACCTGTGCGCGAGAACGCTCATCTGTTCGAAGCTGAGGAAGCCTGCGGTTCCTTTTACGGTATGTACGGCGCGGAAGATGGAGTTAATGAGCTCTTTGTCATCCGGTCTCTTTTCAATCTCAAGGAGCTCATTGTCGAGCTTTTCAAATATTTCGTTGGTCTCTACGATAAAGCTCTCTACAATTTCCTTCATATCGTCCGAGAACATCGCGTGCTGCGCCATTTCGATTCAAGCCCCCTTACCGAACAATTTGTCTATTTCATCCTGTGATGTGTGGCCGGAACCGGTCTTGCTGGGCGGAGCCTTAGGAGGCGTCGTATCTCCAACTGACTGCACAACCTGGTCCGCATCCCGCTGCGCGTTTCCGGATCTGTCGTACGTTGCGAGAGGATCAAATGTCCGCCCGTCCACTTTCTCGATTTCAGAGATTAGATCTGCCCCGGATATCTTGAATCTGTCGATAAGGTTAGCCAGCCTGTCCTGCACTGACTGAATCAAGTGGTTGACCGACGCGATTTGTTGAGAGGTGATATCCTGCACCTGGAGTGAGATCATTATGTCATTGGCCTTGTTGCGTATGTCCTGGAGACTGTCCTGAAGTCCGCCGGCGTTGGACCTGAGGGCCCTGATGTGATAGTCCTTCTGCTCATGTATTTCCGTGAGCTTTGCGAGCAGCTCGGCGTTACTCCCCTTCAGGGACGATTTCAGCATCTTGAGTTCCTGTTCGTCCAGGCTCTCTACCGCAGCCAGGTCGTTCGTAGCGGTCTGGAAATGGGAACCGATGGCGTTAAGCTTGGAGAGAACGCCGTCGAGGTTATCCAGTATTTCAGTCGTGGCAAGCTCAGTCGCTTGTGTGACCTTGTTGAGCTGAGAAGATGCGCGCGGCATTTTGTTCGCGCTTTCATAAATTGATTCGTTTATTTCTTCGAGCACGGGAACTATGTCGTTGACGAAGTAAAATAGTTCTTCCAGAAACGGTATTACTCTTTGACCGAATATGAAGAGCGCGCGCAGCTCATTTATTTTGTCCAGGATTCCACCGAGATTTTTGGTGTTCATGATTCCCCTCTATAAAGTCGTTTTCAAGATTTGGTCGATTTTTTCTTTCAACACCTGAGGAGTAAACGGTTTCACAACATAGTTGTTTACTCTGGCCTGCAAAGCTTCCATCACGTCTTCTTTCATTCCTCTGGTGGTGACCATAAGGATGGGCAGGTTGAGGAACTGGTCGTCCGAGCGCACGGCTTTCGTGAATTCCAACCCGCTCATGTTCGGCATGTTCCAATCTGTGATCACAAAGTCGATCTTATCCACATAGAGTTTCGTTAGCGCATCCTTACCGTCTTCAGCTTCGACTATATCATCATAGCCGATCCCCTTGAGGGCATTGTTGACGATCCGACGCATCGTCTGAGAGTCGTCAACTACGAGGAATTTCATGGGCGTTCTCCTTAGTTAATGTATTTTGCAACTTCGTATTGAATTCTTTTTTGATCGAATGGTTTAACGATATAAGAGTTGGCTCCCAGCTGCATGCCCGTCTCGACATCGTTTTCGTTGCTCAAGGAAGACAGAATTATGACGGGCACGTCCGAATACTCGCTGTCTTCGCGCAAGGCCTTGAGAAATTCGAAACCATCCATGTTAGGCATGTTCAGGTCTGTGATGACGAGGTCGACCTTGTTTTGCGAGAGTTTCTCGAGCGCGTCCATGCCGTCTCTCGCAGCGACTACGAGGAGGCCGAGGGACCGCAGAGCGAAGACCAAAAATTTCCTGACTGATTCGGAATCGTCGACTATCATTACAACTTTTTTCACTTCACCTCACTCCTTTCGATACGCGATTGCTTTCTCGAAGTGCACGGGCTTCAACGCCTGAGATAAGCCGTATAGAGTCTCCGAGTAACCGACAAAGAAGTAGCCTCCCTTGTTTAGGCTGTTATATACTGATGAGACCACGCTCTCTTTTGAATTGTAATCGAAGTAGATCAATACGTTCGCGGCGATGACTACATCGAAGTCCCTCATCAGTCTCATTGAGGCCTTGTCGAAGAGATTGAGCTGTCTGTACTCGACCATCTTCTTGACTTCTTCGCCCAGAAAGTACTTGTCGCCCTCGTGCTTGAAGTACTTGTGTCTGTATTCCATAGGTATGTTGCGTATCGAGTATTCCTTATAGATGCCCCTCTTTGCAACATCGAGGACCTGTGTGTTTATATCGGTGCCGACGATTTCAAACTTAATCGCCGGAAAACGCGGCTGGAATTTCTCTCTTATGATTAGGGCCAGAGTGTAAGGTTCTTCCCCCGACGAAGCGGCAGCGCTCCAGAGCCGTATTCGATTAATGCCATTCTGCCTGCGCTGCATGATGAGCTGCGGGAGGATGTGATTTTCTATAGCGGCGAACTGCGGCTCATTCCTGAAGAAGAAGGTCTCGTTAATTGTGATGTTGTTAATAAGGTGTGGGAGCTCACTGGATCCGGAGCCGTTCATCAACGCCCGGTAATAGTCTTCGAATGAGCCGATGCCGAGCGCGGAGAGCCTTCGATTTACGCGGCTTTCGAGAAGATACTTCTTGTTGTCGGCGAAGAAGATGCCGGTCCGCTCATATATGTACGTCCGCAGCCGTCTGAACAAATCTTCCGCCAGGGAGATGCTTTGAGAATGAATAGTATTTGGAGATGAAAAGTAACTCATCGGCCTGGTCTAATTCCTCCGGCTCGAGGTTAATTGAGTTACCAGAATTATTGCCGCTGATCTTATCTCCACGTCGTCATCGCTCGTCAGCATGTCGAGCTCTTTCTCAAACAAACGCGGGCCGAGTTTCGCCGCCAATTCGATTGCTAGCATTTTGACGGCAGTCTCGGGGTCTGCGAGACTTGCTCTGACCAACTCTTGCGCCCAGACATTTCCATACGCGAAACATTTGCTAAGGGCGATGATTCGTGTCTCGACATCCAGTTCGCTCAGGTGTTTGCCGATGAACGCGGCTATCGCGCGCGTCTCGTTGTTGTCCGGGAAACCGAAGCCTGTGTCGCTGAGGTTTTGAATCAATAGCACAACCATCTTTATCGTTGGCAAAGGATTGTCGGCTGCCAGAGCCTGTGTCAGCGCGATCTTGACCGATTTCTGAGCCTGCGCGGTGAGAACCGGCAAAATGGCCGAGTCTATAGAATCGGCTTTCCCAATGTGGCTTATTAGGGCGGCAAGAACTTCGTCGTCCACAAGACACGCGAGTCCGCGAACGGCAGCCCTGACGTATGTGGGGTCAGGGTCATCCAACATATCGAGCAGGTCAGGCTTAAGTGATGCGGGCATCTTCTCCGATTTATCCGCCGATTCGAAAAGGACAACGAGTGAATGAAGAATTACAGGCTTTGCCAGCCCTGAGACCTGGTTCAGCTTTTCCAGAAGGATGTCGGTCGTCTCACGGTCCTTGCGAGAGGAGAGCGCGTCGGCGGCCGCAAGCTGAACAATCGGGTCGTTATCCGAAAGAGCTTTAACAAAAAACTTAAGGTCCGAGTCGCCCTGGATCTTGGCCGCCGCGCTTACAATATTGGGCCTCGCGTATTCGGCTTCGTCGTACAACTCGAGGAGTTCACTAACGTATTGGTTGGCGTGGAGAGCACCGAGCGCGTCTACCGAAGCGCATACCACGTTCTGATCGGTATCACGCAAGTGAGCCGCAATTTTCTCCACGCTTTCGGGGGCGGCCGGGAGCTGGGCGAGGATATCGATCGCGAATTTTCTTACATCCTTATCGGCGGAATCGATGTAGGGAAGGAGCGCGTTGACCGCCACCCCCTGCATCCTGACGAGCGCATCCCCCGCGAGGTTCCTCACGGCGATATTCATGCTTTGTATATGAGAAGCGGTCAACGAAGCTGCCTTTTCGTTGAGACAGAGCACGAGGACATGCGAAGCAGCTTCCCTAACTCCTCGGTCCGGGTCTGTCAGAAGATATGCTGCGGCTTCTATAACCCGATCATCCTCTGAGTAGTCGTACAATGCTTCGAGCGCGTTCCTTTTACCCGAAGGATCCTGCGTGTGCAGCTGTTCGATCAATTCGTCAATCATAATAGCTCACAAGTTCCTGGTACGGATTATTTCATTTCTCAACTCTTCGAAAGTAGTGTTGCTGTAGCTCCTTTTTAGGGGAACCCTGACACCGTTTATTTCGGCTACGACGCTCTGATGAATGATCCCGAGCACCGTCAGTTTCGGGCATTTCTTGCGGCTCATCGCGAGTACCGATTCCTGCTTCTTCGCGGAAAGCTCCTTCACCAGATCGTTTTGGCGGCGGAGTTTTTCCTGCAGGAGCTTGAGCTGCTCGACTTTCTCGTAAGTAAAATTGTTACCGTCGATTCTCTCCCTGACCAGGATATAGACGTCGTTCTTCAGTTGATCGATAACTTTTGACTGTAGCTGAATTTCTCGGTCAATGGCGATCGCGTTCTCCCTCTGGAGTTCGGCAATGCCGACTTTCACCCTCGTGGTTGAATAATGTTCTCCACCGATCGTTTGAGCTTCGATTGCTTCGCCGGCGGCCACAGTGCCTCCCATAATTGTGGCATTAGTGGCAATAATTTTCTCGGAGGCGATTAGATGTGCGTTCACGCATTCTTTTCCTATAGTTATCGAACCTTCAGCCTCTATCATCTGGTTTAAAACGACATTGACCGCTACATTTCCGGCAGCTCTAATCAGGCCATCGCCGCGGCCGACGAAACTTCCTTCAACGGTAACGTTCCCTCCAGCTACAATCTTGGCGTCCTCCACAGATCCTTCGACATGAAGGTCATGACGGATCCTCAGGCTGCCGCTTCCTTTTATGTCGCCGGTAACGTGTAATGAGCCGGCACACTCCAGCTCGCCGTCAGAATAGTCGATATCACCGTGTACCATGTGTTGTGGAACTATCTCCACACTTGCGGGGCCCGCGTTAAGGTAGCCGTCTGCCGCGGCTTCGAGGATTATCTTAGTTTCAGTCTCGACGCGTTTTATCTCTGGGCCCGTGAAGATGTTGCAGGCCTTTCCTTCATCGGGTTGCACTTTTCTGCCGAAGACATCTACCCCGACAATCCCGGAGGAAGGCTTGTATATTTCGCCTATTGTATCTTCAGTGTAGACGTTCGTGATCTCAAGTTTCTTTTCGCCTTCAGAGCGGGGACGAGCCTCCAATGGCTTATAGTAGCCATCGTTACCGTCGGAATGCCTGGAGCCGCGCGCGACCAGAGTTCTCACTCCGACGTTTTTGATTGCGGCGAGCGCGGCGTTCGAATCGACCCCGTAGACAATGCCGTTGGCTTCCAGGAGCGCCTGTATATCAGACAATTCCAGCCCATTTTGCTCTGCGGTTGCATAGGTTTCGTAGCAGTCGCCAGATATGTCAAGCTTGATGCGCG
>JAJYOS010000351.1 GCA_021796055.1 Bacteroidota bacterium | reverse complement strand
ATCCGAGTATGATGGCCGGCCCCATGAGGACGACTATCTGGAGCACCATGAGGTTGAGTGCCATGTTGACAAGGTTCAGAGTGACTATTGGTACGATTACTGCCGGGATTGACTCAGCCAGGTAAACCTTGAACCAGTTCTTCCTCCCCCATCCCAATGCTTCGGTAACTCCCCAGCAGCTTCCCAAAGAGATGACAATGAGCGCTATGAACGATGCGGCAATTAGACCTATGGCAAAGATGGGAGGCGCAAACCTTCCGGCGACGCCTGACAATGCCCTCGATAAAACTACCGGTGAGGCGAAGTTGAGCGAATTTGCATTCACGCCAATCGCGGCAATGGCTATCGCGACCATTATCACCTCGGAAGCTATCGCTCCCACGGCAGTCTCGAACCTCACCGCCCATAGGCTCTTTGCCTTGATACCCTTCTCCGCGGTCGCAGATGCCTGGTAAAAAAGCATGAAGGGCATGATGACGGCACCTACATTTGCAGCGAGAAGGAATAAGAAATCCGATGAACCGGAAAAATAGAAAGGCGTGAACTGTAGTCCCTTTCTCGCCGTGAGGAAAGCAGATGCGCCACATGCCAGAGCGAAGAGAATGGAGATCACAAGGAGCGGTTTCTCAGCATCGACGTATTTGCGTTTGTAAACTAACAAGACGTGCGCTATGAAAATTATCGGCACTGATATCTGGGGAGGTATTCCGAGTATCTGGAAGCCGATCGCCGCACCCGTATATTCCACCACGTAGCTTATTATGTCGACCAAAGCCATAGGGACGGCGGCAAAGATCGCGGTCTTCCTGCTGTAGTTCTCCCTTATGAGCTCGCCTAATCCCTTGTTCGTTACGGCGCCCACTCTCCCAGCGACTTCCTGGATGACATAGAGCGGAATGATCAAAACTATAAGGAACCAGATAAGCTTTGTACCATACATTGCGCCGCTCTCCGCGGCGGTAATTACGCTGGCCGCGTCGACATCGGCTATCATGACGAGCCATGCCGGTCCCCAAACTTTCAGGATCTCCCAAATCCTTGAGTAGTCCCGTCTCTCTTCAAGTACTTCCATTATCTTCCATTTTATATTTGGTCTAAATAAGGTAGAATGAGCCCAACAGATTATCAAGCCGATTTTGTGAAGATGAAATTCACTGGCCGATGTGAATCTTAGCCACTAGTCGCTATATTGACGGCACAATTGAATTTAAAGAGTGCGACATAGCTTGGACACAAAGTCATCTCCACAGGTAATCCTCCGAACTGAGTCAGGCAGAAGTTGGCTGCGTTACACAAACCCGGAGCGTACCATCGTCGCCACGCGTCTCGATGAGGTCCTTCCTGCCTTGGACAGCGTAGAACGGATCGTGAACGAAGAAGGATGTACGGCAGTCGGCTTCCTGGCATACGAAGCCGCTCCTGCTTTTGATCCGGCACTATCCACGATAGCCGACGGGGATTTCCCGCTCTTGTGGTTTGGGCTGTTCAAGCAACCGGACGAGTTTGACCATCTCCCGATAGGGAGGGTAACGAGCCCTTCAAAATTAAGTTGGCGACCCTCTTTGACGCACGACGAATACCGGAGCAAGATCGACGCGATCCACGAGTATATCCAGAACGGCGATACCTACCAAGTGAACTTCAGCTTCCGGATGCGGACAAATAGCGAGATGAATCCACCGGAAGTGTTTGATCAGCTGATGACTGCCCAGGAGACTCGTTATGCAGCTTTCATCGACACTGGTGAGTGGATTATTCTCAGTGCATCGCCGGAGCTCTTCTTCCGCCTGGAGGGAGACCTCATTGAATCGAAGCCGATGAAAGGAACAGCGGCACGAGGACTATGGTATGATGACGACTGTAGGAAAGCAGAGATGTTGCTCACTTCCGAGAAGGAGAGGGCGGAGAATCTCATGATAGTGGATATGGTGCGAAACGACATCGGACGCGTGGCCGACATAGGAAGCGTGCATGTGCCGGCACTGTTCGCATTGGAGAGGTACCCGACCGTATGGCAAATGACTTCTACCGTATGTGGAAGAACGAAGGCACCGCTAAGCGGAATATTCCGGGCCCTTTTTCCGCCCGCCTCAGTCACCGGCGCTCCCAAGCGCCGCGCAATGGAGATCATAACCGAACTGGAATCGTCACCGCGGCGGATTTACACCGGAACCATCGGACGGATCGCCCCTGACCGCAGGGCGCAATTCAGCGTTGCGATACGCACGCTGCTGTTTAGACGAAATGACGGTCGCGCCGAGTACGGGATCGGAAGCGGCATCGTCTGGGATTCGGAGCGGGATGGCGAATGGGAAGAGTGCTCCGTAAAGGCAAGAGTCCTGCATGCAGGGATGCCGGAGTTCGATTTGGTGGAAACGATGATTTGGTCTCCGGATAACGGGTACTCTCTTTTAGAATACCATCTGCGGCGTCTGGAACAATCTGCGGCATACTTCGGATTTAAGATTGACATTCCAGGAATACGGGATCTTTTGAATCGTATTGCATCCGGTCTGCCGGCCCTTTCCCACCGGGTTCGGCTCGTCCTTAGCCGCGGAGGGGCCGTGGATATTAAGGCCGACCCCCTTGGGCCTGAAAAATCAGGATTCGGCAGTATAACAATCGCCGGCAGTCCCATCCATTCGTCAAATGTATTCCTGTACCACAAAACGACTAACCGCAGAATCTACGAGGAGGCGATGAAGGCGTCTCCGGGCTTCGACGACGTTATTCTCTTCAACGAAAAGGGACAAGTGACCGAGACCACAATAGCCAATATCGCTGTGGAGATCGGCCGGAAGTTGTACACACCACCTGTAAACTGCGGATTACTGGCCGGCACATACCGGGCTTGGCTCATCGAGCAAAAGAGGATTTGGGAGAGGATCATCAGTCTGGACGAACTTTGCCAAAGCCCAAACGTGTATCTGATGAATTCCGTGAGGGGAATCCAAAAAGTTAGTCTATTTAAATCTCGATAAAATAACGGCTTGATCCGAAAAACCGACCTCCGGGAGTAGATGCTGTGCCGCACGCTTTGCCTGTTTGATCACCCTAAACAAGTAACTGTACGCTTGAACGCCATTCTTAAAATGTAAACACTTTGTCTGCTTCGACTGTCCACTTGGCAAGTTCGGCCATGTTGCTGACCTCAACCCCCTCGATAAGCTGCAGGTTCTTTATCCCGCGGGCATCTGCACAAGTGCCGCACGCTTTTATCTTCCCACCTTTCAACACGACTGACTTTATCATTCTTTCGATATTGTAGTAACCCTGCGGAGTATTCTGGTTCGGTAATCCGCAGCCGACCGCATCAGCCATAAGAAAAACATTGACCTGAACATCCGTATGTTCCCTTTGAATTGCCATCGCGAGTCTGAATGCGTTGTAGGCTTTTTCAGTTCCATAAGGAGCGTCGTTAATCAGAATAAGAATGTTCATTTAGTTTCCTAAGATTGTTTGATCGATTTGATTAATTGAATTCCCCAATGATATGGTTCGAGAATTTTTCTGCTGCCGTGAATGTACCATACCCACAACCAACCTCAACCCCCGGAGCCGAGATATTTTTCAGATTGAGCCAATCGACGATAAGCGGGACGTCGAACAGACTGTTCCAGTACGCCTCATCGGGCATCCCGCTGTCAAATACTTTCATCTTTTCCTCCAAGCTGCTGCCGGTGAATCCATGCACGGGCTACCAGACCGATCACGTGGAGCGCGTCCTGACTTCCTGATGCAATCCCCTTTTCGAAGTCCCCTTCGACGCGGGCCATTCTGTTGGTTACGTGCGCCAGGCACACGACGGATTTCTGTCTCGCTTCGGCGAACGCGTAAAGAGCAGCTGCCTCCATTTCGACCCCCATGATGCCAAGGGCTTTGCTGTGCTCGATGGCGGCCTCGGTTTCCCGAAAGGGAGCGTCTGTGGTCCAGGTAGGGCCACGGTAAATTGGGATCGATAGACCCGCAAACGCGTCGTCAAGCATCGATAGAAGTTGCGGAGAAATACTGCTGAATTCTGCCGGTGAAAGATAGTGGTAGCTTGTCCCTTCGTCGCGAAGAGCCTTCTCAATAAGAACGAAATACGGCGGCTTTCCCATCTCGACAATTTGGCCGGCCGAAGTAACACTAATGAGCAACTTACAGCCTGATGCGAACAATTCTTCCGCTACCAGGACTGCGAACGATGCGCCAACTGCGCACCCAATGATGCCGAACTCAGTGCCGTTCTCTGAGAATGTGTATAGTTCAGTGTGATAACATGCCCAGTTGTGATCTTGTTTTGCGGCCTTCTCTGCTTTCAACGATCGGACGATATCGCCATCGGGATCGAGAATGCAGATCGGAGGAACATTTTGCAACGGCAGCGACTTTTGGCGCCTTGCCTCGCGAATTAGGTTCTCCGGAGTAAAGACTGACGGCTTCATATATTGTTTGTGGCATAAGATCGGTGGTATGGACATATTCATGCTCTTCCTGTTTTCACGAGTGTACTAAAATTAGCCAACCCTTTTCTTTCCTGCAATTGTTTGGCCGAGGGAAAGCATCAGAGGAATATGACCCGTGAGGTTGGCCCCGCCTCCGTTTCGGGAATGGAGGCGGGGGCGCCCTTCATTGCACAATTCGCACCACCAGATAAGGGGTCTGGTGGATGATTACTCCTGCCTTTCCCGCTCATCAATATTCAAAAAGGATACGCGGGATGCCGCAAAGCGGCACTTCGCCTGGCTCAGTTGCTCGTCGAGGTCTTTGATCTTCTGAAGTTGGTCTGTGTCGTACTCGCGCTGTGGCCGGTAAGAAACATAGACGTCGGCTGTAACGTCGTTGGCGACGAAGCGGCCGGAGGTAGTGTGTGCGACACCGGTGAGGTAATCAAAGGTATCGTCTTTGATTCCATCCATGTCATCGCATGGACGGACTCTTCCGCTTGGAGCAGCGTCTTGTGATGCTTGATTTCGATCAGCCGCTCAAATGCTATTTGAAGCTTCGCCTCAGTGTCCACTTCCTGGGTGATTGTGTCGACTTCCATGATGATTTCTCCTTATGATTTCGGGGTACGTGAATGGAATTCAACGTACCCCGGTTTCGAGTTCCGTTTGTCTCTACGCAGTCCGGTGGATGAAGAGAGGGCCAGCTTGATGATGTCCTGGGTGGAGAACCTTGCAGAGTCAACCTGTTCTGTGATGTGGACAGCATCCTTGAGACACTTCAAAAGCTCATCCCGGTCGCTCTCGCCATGGGCGGAGTCCGCGGCCGGGACCTCCTTCCGCGGAGGCTCCTTCGGAGAAGGAGGAGCACTTGACGGGCCCAGTCTGTCCGCCTTGTCCTCGTTCCTCGGGGTTTCCTTAACCTCAGGAGCCTTCGGCGCAACGGCGGCAGACTTGGCGGAACCGTTTGCCGGAGCGACTTTGGAGACCTCGTTGATGAAGTTTTTCTCCGCCGGAGGCGGATCAGCCTACGGCTGAGAGGACTTGAACTCAATCAGGTCCCCCTCGCGGAGAACAGGGACGTTCGGCATGAACTTGCTGAAGTTGAACCACTCACCGTTGACTTTACCTGCAAGCTCACCGAGCTTCTTTTTCCATTTATCTTCGGGCACCCAGCCCCATTCTATGAGAGAATTTATCAGGCGCTCCAGAAATGATCTTCTGAGAGGGTCCCCTTCATGTGCCCACACGTCGAATTGGAGCAACTTAATTTGCTTGCCTTGATCACTCTCATTTTTGGACAGCATTCCCTGAAGAATCCTTATGATAGTGGATTTTCCGGAACCCCAGGAGCCGATTAGGGCCGTAGCCTGGCCATGGTCGTCATTGAGGATAATTTCTTTTAAAGCCCTGGCCACCCGTTCATGCGAACCAAACTCGTCATTGTCGGATGGCGAGTCGGATAACATTTTTGCGTGGCACTTACCAAGGGTACTATCAGGGTTGGATGGTGATGGGGTATCATCTCTTTTCATAAACTGAAGTCCTCATTATGGTAGTAGAAGTCCTTTTCGACACCTTTCAGCACTCTATGGAAGTATGCAGACACTGTGGGCAGGGCAGCTGACTAGGAGATCATTGATATCCCCAGCAGCCTCACTCTCGCCGTTACCGGTTTCTCAAGCGATGATTTGACCTGACTAAGTATCGCACCTATTGCGCCTTCGTATGCCTGCCGGATCTTTTCTATATCGAATCTTGAGGGTAAGGTTTCCTTCGGAGGTTCGGTGGCTCTCCTTACGAGCCGGCTAATCAACCACTCATCCGGAAGAACATGAGCATCGCCGGATGGACTTATGCGAATCATCTTGAACTCCCTGTGCTGTTTTCCACCTTCGAGTTCGACGGTGACTAATGTGTTGACTACGAAGAAGGGTTCTCCTTGTGTTGGAAGCTTGATTAAACTTGCAGCGTCACCGGGAACAGTCATTTCCTGGAAGTGGCTGACAATCGCGTCGACAAGCGGGTGACCTACTCCGAGGAGTTCTGAAGATCGTTTTCGCATGGCCGCTTTTCGGTCGAACGTTGCAAGCTCATACTTCGAGAGAACATTCGGGAAGCGCAGCAGCGGCTTGGGGGTAATGATCTGGTAGAACTCACCACGCGGCAGGATGGACCCTCCAAGCCGAAGTATTCCCGCCTCAACAAATTGCTTTAAGTCGTCGAGTGAAAAACGGCCTTCGATCTTCAGATAATCCTGGACATTGAATGTGCTTAGGTCCATCGTCAAAGATTTAAGCACATCGACAGCCTGGACAGCTTTCTTCATCGCGTCTTCGATTTCCTGAGAGGTTCTGTTGTAGTCCTTGTTCACAAGGGCTTTCCGGTACCATTCCAGATAGTTCGGAGAAGAACCCATGTATCCGAGTATCTCAGCTCTGAAATCCTCCTGCGGCTCGTTCGTCTGGCTGTCCATCT
>JAJYOS010000350.1 GCA_021796055.1 Bacteroidota bacterium | reverse complement strand
CGCAGGAATACCTGGCTTTGAAGATTGAGAACTCCAGCTTCGGAGTAATTTGGGTAATCGGGTGGCTGTTCACTTTAGGCTTCCTCAATTTGACCTTCTGGAAAGGAGTTCTCGCGATATTGATCTGGCCATATTACATGGGTTCGTTTCTCAGCGGGCTGATCAAGTAGAGTAATTCGAGGAGGCGGGTATTCTGCCACCGATCTTCTTCCTCTTATCGTTAGTTCGTCGCTATAAGAGCCGCTCCGCAAGTCTCGAGAAGTAATTTAGTATCGTGAACTCCGGTCTGAATGCGGATCATCACCCCGAGGGGCAGTCGTCCGTTGAACGACGGTGTGAAATTGTCGATGACCAGAATGTGTGACTGAACTTGTCGGCCGCGACAATGTAAGTCTGATGGCCTCGGCATCCGGTTCGCTAGACAAGGCGTGATTCCTGCGACACCGGCGACAAATTTCCTCCATAGCTCAATTACATCTCACAAATCTATTTCTCAGATTGATCGGTTCGTATTCCAAACGAGGCAACGGTCCTGTGCTTTACCTGCCGAGGATTTACCCGGCCCTCCGTTACTGCACGTAAGCCCCGGGAATCTCTTGTTGAGAAAGCTGAGGAGCCGGGGTGCAACGCCCGACGTTTCCGGCATTGAATATCAAGTACGAGGTCGACATGAAGAACATGACGCGAAGACAGATGATCAAATCAGGCGGCACCGCCGCGGCCGCGCTGGCAATCGGTCCGAATATCGTTGCGAAGAGAATCATTTCTTCGGAAGGGAAAAGGGATCGCGACGCGAAAATTCCACTGATACACATCACCGACCTTTACCATCCCCCGCAGGATCCTGACGATCTTCTTGACTTCGCGACTGTCATGGCCCTCGATGAGTTTGATCTGAAGGGGGGCGCGCTCGACATAACCAGAAAGTTTCTTATCGCGGCGCCGGAAGGTTTCGATATCCCCCGCGATCCCGGGTTCGTGCCGGTGACTCAGCTCTCCTATCTCACCGGCCGAGCCGTTCCGGTGGCAATGGGGCCGATCGAGCCCCTGAAGAATCCGAAGGATCCAGCGACCGGACTTCCCAGCCAACAGGAGGCGGCGATTAGAATGGTGCTGGACATTCTTTCCGGGAGCAGTCAACCCGTTGTAATCTCTTCCGTCGGTTCCGCGCGAATAATCACTGCGTCATATAATCGGGAGCCGGATTTGCTTAAGGAAAAGGTGGCATACGTTGTATTGAACGCCGGTTCTACGGGCGGGCCGAAAACGGAGTGGAACGCGGAACTCGATGCGGAAGCTTACGTCGGACTCT
The DNA here is from genome assembly GCA_021796055.1 of Bacteroidota bacterium. The sequence goes on along the minus strand of JAJYOS010000350.1, from coordinate 5,604 downwards.
GGAGATCCGGGCTGCCAATCCGCTGGTATCCGCCTTCCACTGAGAGCGGCGCGTTCGATCCCGCCAGCGACCGGGGGACATACTGGAAGGCATCTCACGCTGAGCTGTTCAAAAGCATTTCCGACCCGCTGCGCGCATGGATCACTTTCACGTTCACAGGCAACTGGCGGGGAGATATCATTCGGGCGCTTTCAGAGCTGGGGAATGGGTCGGTATGGCAGGACCTGCTGGCTGGAGAGCGAAACATGTGGTCGACGGCTTCTCTGGTCATGGCGGCGGGCCGGGTGCTTGCCCGCACTCCGGAAGGGTGGCGATTCGTTCCACAGTCCGGCGCCGGAGGTTATGAACTCTGGCCCTGGCGGCTGGACCGCATAGAGGCGAGCGTGAACGACAACGGACAGGTCAGCTGGAAGCAATCGGCGAATCACGGAAACACGATGTTGTTCGGCCGCCGCGGAGGCACCGGGTACGGCGTTGCGATGGCAGATGCATTCAATGCACTCTTGAGGGGGATGCACGTCTGATTACCTGGCAGTGCTTTGCATCTACGCCCCGAAGCCGCGATTGGCTATCCGGTTCCCTATCCTGACCGTTTCTCTTGCCAGGATCTCAAAATCTTCCTTCCGGCTGCGATGGTTCGTGTTGGCCACGCGAATCGCGTATTTCCCGCCGAGTATAGTCGATGATGGCGATGCGATACCCTGTTCCTGCAGAGACATCACGATCTCCTTGTTGAGCCCGTTTAATTCTGCGTCGGACAGGTTGTCCGCCTTGTACCTGTAACAAACGACATTCATGCTTACTGGTGCCAGAAGTTCGAGATGTTTTTCCTTTTCGACCAGCTTGCCGAGGTAGAAAGACTGAGCGATGTTCTGCCGGATCACCGAAGCGTATTTCTGAATTCCATGCTCTTTCAGGGACATCCACATCTTGAGCGCCTTGAAGCCGCGGGACAGCTCCAGGCCGTAGTTTCCCATCGGATCCGGTCCGGCGGAGAGGCCCCTTTCGTGGTTCATCAGGTAGTTCGTTTCCGAAGCGAAGGCGTTTCTGTGAGCGGCGGCATCTCTAATCAGCACACATCCGATCTCGAACGGCATGTACATCCACTTGTGAAGATCGAATGCCACGCTGTCGGCCCGTTCAATAGCTTTGAGTGACTCCGAATATTCCGGCACCATCTTGGCCAGGGCGCCGAACGCCCCATCTACGTGAAACCACAGGTTGTGCTCAGCTGAAATGCGGCGAAGATCGTCGAGCGGGTCAATAGCCCCGGTATTCACAGTTCCCGCGTTTCCGATTACACAAAACGGCGTGTCGCCCGCAGCGATATCGGATATGATAGCATGCTCCAGCTCGTCGGTTCTTATCCGGTAATTGTCGTCGGTGGAAATCTTTCTCAGCGAATTCGATCCGATTCCCATCACCTCGACCGCCTTCTCAATGCAGCTGTGTGTCTCTGTCGAACAGTAGAGAGTCATGTTCCCCTTCGCCGCGCGAATCCCTTCTTTGCGTATGTTCTTTCCCGTCTGATGATTTCTTGCTGCCACGAGTGCGGTGATATTCGCCATCGAGCCGCCGCTTACCAGGATGCCGGAGGAGCTCTGGGGATAGCTTATCATCTCCTTACACCAGTTCAGTACCTCCTGCTCAACGTACATCGCAGAATGTTCGCCGAGTGCGGTATTCGGATTCATCGCGGCGGCGAGCATCTCAGCGAGAGCTCCGAGCGGGGTGCCAGTTCCCTGTACCCACGCCCAGAAACGCGGATGTATGTTGCCGCTCGGATAGGGAAGAATGTGCCTTCGGAATTCTCCGTATATATCCTCGATATCCTCCGGCGTCCGGGGAATCCCCTTCTTCAGAAACCGTTTTGTCTCGTCGGGGATTTTTCTCCACGAAGGTTCGCTGCGAATATTATGCATGTGATCCATCATGTCATCGATCATTCGATGACCGAGGGCGCGGACCTCTTGCCAGTCCGCAGGATCGAGAGAAATTTCGTCAGATAGAATGTTATCGATGCTTTTCATGTAATTATTTCGTTGGAGGTTTTCGAGAGTTCTTCGAACAGTCCAAAATTCGCGACACTTGGCCCTCGCATCACGTAGAAAGGCGGAAACGAGCGGCTACTTGTGTCTTATTTTCAATACCAATATCGCCAGCGTCAAAATCAGCGTTACTCCGTTTGCCAGCATAATTGGAAAAGAGCGTAGTCGGAGGCCGTAGACCAGCCACAGGAAGACTCCGCTGCAAAGCATTAGGTACATCCTCATACTAATATCTTTCGTTGACCGCGTCTTCCACACCTTGAGGAACTGCGGAATAAATGCAGTAGTCGTCAGAATAGCTGCTACGAATCCGATTATCTCGGTCAAAGTCTGGTGCGCCACCCTTTAATCTACCCTCCTGATTTCCCGCATCTTCTTCGCGACCATCCCGGCATTGTAGTCTTCCAGCTTCTCGAGTTCTATGATAATATTATTGTAGTCCTCGAGATTTCTGTTCTGGCTCAATTTATGAGCGGCCTCGACTCTTTTAATGTCTATTTCAAATCCGACGATACCACCGATCTGCTTTTCAATTTCGCTCCGCAAAACCTCCTCCGTAAGTGGATGAGAGGAAATCTGTTCGTGGTAGTGCGTCATATTCTCCAGCGATTTCCTCAGTCGCTCACCTTCGACGATCCTGATCCTGCCGTACACATGCACGCTCATGTAGTTCCACGTCGGTACGTTAGGAGCTTTGTACCATGAAGACGAAATATAATGATGGACCGGCGATAGAAAAATTGCGAGGACGTCAGGCTGCGATTCAAACAGATGCCAGTGATGATTTGCCCGCGCAATGTGGCCGGATAGAATCGTTTCGCCATTTTCGTCCTCTTCCAATTCCAAAGGAATATGAGCCGCGATTGGATACTCTCCTCCTCTGCTCACAAGCGTCGCCAGCGGGTTGGCCTTCATGAATCGAGTTATCTCCGGCCAGTCTTTCATTTCAAAAAATTTTGGAACGTACATATCCCTGCTTCCTTTACCTTTTTCGTTTGTTTAACGGTGCCGCCATCGATAAATTAGCCACACCGGCCTCGCCTTCAAATGTCCGCTGACTGCGGGGGAACGATATGTCATTCATCGTCCTGTAATGCGCCGTTTGATTCGGACTTAGCCGCTTCCCATCCGATGATCGCCGCTTTCCGCGCATCGCCCCAATGGTATTCGCCGATTATACCCGTCGATCTGATTACCCTGTGACACGGTATGAGATACGCAACCGGGTTGCTTCCGATTGCTCTGCCCACAGCGCGTGAAGCCGTCGGATGACCGATCGTTTCAGCAACCTGATAATACGTAGTCAGCTGGGCGAACGGGATTTTCAGCAGCGTCTCCCAGACTTTAATCTGAAACGGAGTCCCTTTCAAGTGAAGCCTGATCTTCGGAAGGTCGCTCCAGTCGTCTTCGAAAATGCGAAGGGCATTGCTCTGGAATACGTCACGCTTTTTCATTAAGGAGGCATTAGCAAACCTGGCACGCAATCGCTGCAAAGCCTGATTTTCGTTGTCCGCGAATGCAAGATGACAAACCCCCCGTGGGGTCGACGCTGCGATTATATCCCCGAATGGCGTTTTGGAGAAGCTGTAGCCGATGACGAGGTTCTCGCCGCCGTTTTTGAATTCGCCTAGCGTCATTCCTTCTATACTAATGAAAAGGTCGTGGAGTCGTCCCGTTCCGGACAGGCCCGTCTCGAAGCTTGCCTCCGACAGGGAGGCGTTTTTCTTCAACAGCACTTTTGCATGTTCTATGCTGATGTATTCAAGGAACTTCTTCGGGCTAACACCGGCCCACTTCTTGAACAAGCGCTGGAAATGGAACGGACTCAAGTGTACCTGGTGCGCCACGCGCTCAAGGTCCGGCTGATTGCTATAGTTCTCGATTATGTAAGTAATTGCCCCGGCTATTATATCGTAGTCTGTCATGATTTCTCCTAAGTCTCCGACAAATTTACCAATCGGCGAGTTGAGGCAAAACCCGATTCTTGCTGGCAGTTGAAGGGCGCGGCGATGTCGAAAGTTTCCGACCGAACTGTTAGATTAGTCTATCCGACGCGGTGTTTCAGGATGCGCCAACGTCGAGTGTTGCTGTTGTCATGGCTTCGTGAACGGTAAAGACACCCGGAGGACGGCAGGCCGTACTCCATTTGTTTTGTCAGCGGTTCAAGAAAACAGGAGCAGCGGGCGTGGGCCTTTCGCGAAATATTCTATTGTGGGCTTCGGAAAATCAATACTTGTTGAGGCATGTCCCGAACTACCGATTTGTGCGTAAGGCCCTCAAGAGGTTCATGCCTGGTGAAGAGCTGGATGAGGCAATCGGCGCGGCGAGACTTTTTCAGGGTGAGTGACGGGATCCCGACCGTGTTTACGTATCTCGGCGAGAGTATTACGGATCTTACCGAGGCAGTCGCGGTCAGGGATCATTACCTCGCTCTCCTCGACAGAATATCATCGGAGAAGCTGGACATCGAAGTGTCTGTGAGACTCACCCAGCTCGTGCTCGATCTTTCCGCCGACCATGCCTACCGGAATTTAAAGGCTCTTGCTGCGAGAGCCAGGGAGCTGAACGATGTCGTTTGGATCGACATGGAGCGGAGCAATTATGTCGATTCGACGCTCGAGCTTTACAGGAAAGTGAAAAGAGAATATGCCAACACCGGCGTCGGCCTTCAGTCTTACCTGCGGCGTACCGGCAGGGACCTGGAGGATCTTCTTGATATCTCGCCGATGGTGCGCCTGGTCAAGGGCGCATACAACGAGCCTGCGGGAATCGCATTTCCGGACAAGACCGACGTCGACAGGAATTACTTCGAGCTTTCAATGATGCTGTTGAAAGGAATCGGTGATGACGGGGTCAGAGCCGCCTTCGGCACCCACGACACCGGTTTGCATGGAAAGATTATCAACGCTCCGGTCGGTTTGGAGTTCCTAGAGAGAAGGTCGAGATACAGATGTTGTACGGCATAAAGCCTGGCGAACAGAAACGTCTCGCCCGGGAGGGCTACAACATTCGCGTGCTGATAAGTTACGGCAAGGCGTGGTACAAGTGGTACGTGCGCCGCCTCGCCGAGAGACCGGCAAATGTGGGATTTGTGGTAAGGAATATCTTTTCTAAGTGAGTGGAATTTTGCTTATTGGCGAAGATTGGCTAAATACTAAATTCGAAACTCTAAATCCTAAACAAATTCTAAATCAGAAATTCGAAAGTATAAACCGCCCGCGTTTTGTATTTTGATTTTAGATTTTTGGGCATTGTTTAGTATTTCGAGCTTAGGACTTAGAGTTTGATATAATTTTTTAGATAATCCACACAAGGAGAAAATCAGAAATGCCAAATGCGAAATACGAAATCCCGCTGCCGCCGAACGAGCCGGTGAGAAGCTACCTTCCCGGTTCGCCAGAGCGGGCATCTCTGAAGGCAAAACTGGAAGAGATGCAGAATAAGCAAATTGAGATTCCCCTGATCATAGGCGGTGAAGAGATCAGGACGGGAAAAACGGCGAACTGCGTACTTCCGCACGACCACAAGACGGTCATCGCGGGGCGTCCCACTGCTC
>JAJYOS010000349.1 GCA_021796055.1 Bacteroidota bacterium | reverse complement strand
TCGCGACTCTGAGGATGGGTATCATACTGATATATGAACCACTGGAAATGTTCTTGTTGCCTGGGATTAAGGATGTCATTGTCTATTCCTGATTTTAAGCTACTCTTTGTGTTGAAATAACGGGGCGATGGCCTTTAAGCCCGTAATAGAAGATGTATATGTAACATAGCACCGGCAGGAGAAAGGCATGGTGTATGCCGATTCTGTCCGCGAGGAATCCCTGTATCACCGGTATGACAGCGCCGCCGACTATTGCCATGCAAAGAATCCCGGATCCCTGCCCCGTGTGTTTTCCAAGACCGTCGATCGCAAGTGTGAAAATTGTCGGGAACATGATGGAGTTGAAAAGTCCGACGAGAAGGATGGAAATCATCGCGAGGTACCCGAACGAAATCATCGAAGTGATTACAAGAAGGGCGGCGAACACGGCATTGAATGCGAGCACCGTCCCTGGTTTGATTTTTCTCTGGACACCGGACCCTATGAATCTCCCCACCATTGCTCCTCCCCAATAAAAGGAGACGAACTTCCCGGCCTGTGCCGCGGTGATTCCTAGAACGGCGGGGTTACCGATATAGTTTACCAGGAAACTGCCGATCGACACTTCGGCGCCGACGTACACAAAAATTCCAGCCGCGCCGAGAACAAGATGTCTGTAACCCCACGCGCTCGAATGGTGTGCATCCAGGTTTCCGCCGTCACCTGTACTCGAACCGACGCTGCCGGCCTCGATCTGCGGAAGCTTCAGAAAAGCAAACACCGCCGCTATCACAAGAAGGGCAGCCGCCAGCCAGAGATACGGCACCTGCACGGCGCTCGCCTGCGTGAGCCGATACACGGAGAGTTGAGCAGGATCCATTCGTTGGATATCCTCGGCACTCTTCACGGCCACAGAGAGGATCACCAGCGCGCCGAAGTAAGGAGCGATCGTCGTCCCGAGCGAGTTGAACGCCTGAGTGAGGTTCAGCCTGCTGGATGCCGTCTCCGGCTTTCCCAGGATCGCGACGTATGGATTCGCCGCCACCTGCAAAAGTGTAATTCCGGAGGCGAGCACAAACAGCGCCACGAGAAAGAGAGGATAAGATTGCATCCCGGCAGCCGGATAGAATATCAGACATCCGACACCCGCCGTCACGAGTCCGATCACTATTCCTCTCTTGTAGCCTATCCTCTCGACTATCGTTCCCGATGGAAGAGAGACTATGAAGTATGCCGCGAAAAATGAAAGCTGTACCAGCATGGCTTCAGCATAGTTGAGGAGGAAAACCGCCTTGAGATGCGGGATCAGTATATCATTCAAGCAGGTTAAGAATCCCCACATGAAAAAGAGTGTGGTCAATACGGTCAGTTCCGCAGTGTAAGTGACCTTCGTGTTTTGTGCAGCTCCATTGATTCCCATGCTTGGAGCAGTAGCAGACATAACAGACTCCTTTGTTTTGAATTCGGTGGAGAAGTGCAGCAACAAGAATTCATTTTCAAACGCCGATACACGACCCTGGGTTACGGCCGGGAAAGCGACAGCTAATTCTGGTCAAATACCATGCCCCTCGCGAAGTGCTCAAAGACGGCATCTCCAATTCAAAAATGTAGATTAGCGCACTGGGTGAAACTTACCTGGCTGAGATTTTATCATTCTGATAAGAGGCTTTATTGAAATGTAAATCCTCGCCCCTCTGAATAATCTGACAGTCGTAACGCAAAATGCAGAACTGGCGGATAACGGGAGCTATTTACAGCGGGATGATGACTCGAACTTCTTGAGTGCCAAATTTCTTCTCGCTATCGAGAATATGGTAGGGAGAGACTCTTTCGAGGACATGGCCGAAATCTTTCCGGAAAAATCCAGCCCAATTCCCACTTTTCGTCGGAACAATTACGTAAGCCACCTCTCGGGCCGGAAAAAAAGAGTCCCGCCGAATAGCGGGACTCGTTGAAAGAGCGGTGTTCCGGTCGGATCACTTCATCAAAATCATTTTCTGGACTTGAGAATAGGCCGGGGTTGATAACCTGTAAAAATAGACACCGCTGGCAAAACGCGAGCCGTCAAACGTTACGTTGTGATACCCTGCTGTCTCTTCACGGTCGACCAGGGTTGCGACCTCACGGCCGAGGACATCATAGACTGCCAGTCTAACTTTACCAGGTATTGGTAATTGATAATTGATCGTAGTAGTGGGATTGAAAGGGTTTGGATAATTCTGCGCAAGCAAGTAAGTGAAGGGCGTTCTCCGATCGGTCCCTTTTACATCGGTAGGTGTCCCGGCAACCTTCAGGTGAAGAAGTAAGTCCGCGCTGAACGCCGGCGCCTGGAGAGTCAATGTATCACCCGCGCTACTTCCGGACGACACAGAAATGGAATCTCCAGAACCCGGATCGAGCCAGGCAGCTTCCCAGTTTTGTCCGGCGATTCCGGGGATGTGCAATGTCAGGGAAACTCCGGCCATCTGTGTCGAGTCGCTTGTGAAGTCACGGAGATAGACAACCACGTCAGAGTCGCCTTTCATCGCGTAGGCACGGACATACTGCGGCATATTCGTTGAAGTGACGCCATTAGCAGGACGCAGCGTCGATGGGGCTCCCAGGGTTGCAATCAGTTTGCTTGCAGCCGTGACTATCTGAAGCTCGGACTGGTTGAATGCGTAACCCGCTGCAGTGAAATCGCCGCACCACCAAAAGATCGGATACCCGCCTCCGGTGAAGGCCGCCCAGTAGCCGGCACGCATGAATACCAGCCATGACGGACCGTATAGGAGATCGCCGCTACCAAACTCCCCGAACATTACGGGCTTCCTGTATTGCAGATAACGCAAAACACTCTGTGCATTCGCAACCGAGTCGACGTTGAATTCCGTCCAACCGTTGAAGGAATAGAGGTGATCGTCGGTGATATTGACACCGGCGAGGCCATCGACAGGACTCGTGCTGCTGTAAGAGTAATTCCAGAACGAAACTGAGTGTGCGCGGCCGTACGGATCGTTCGCCGTGATGACACTGTCGACCATCGCTATCCAGGGAGCCATACTGTAATAACCATACTCGTTATTATACTCCCACGCGAACAAGTTCCTGTACGCTCCCCATCTGCTCACCACGTAGGTATAATAATCTCTCTCAAGCTGCGCACCCGGCCCTGTTGCCGACGCGTATGGAGCGTTGCTATCGGTGAAGGGTCCGCCGTTCGACGACGACCACGGGGATGTATTGAACGGGTATGCTGAAACGTCGAACAGAACGAACATATTGAGATAGATATTGATGTTGTGCGCCAGCGCCTGTTGAAACCACCTGTCCATTAATTTCCCGACACGAAGATCGTACATATCCAGGCTGTCGGTGTGGTAAACCAGATTCGCCATCCCTTCATCTGAATTCCACGAAAACGAGTCAGCAAAAGCATCCTGGTTGAACATGTATAGCCTGTACGTATTGACACCGTGCGCCTCCAATGAATCCCACATTGCCGGCACCTGGTTGGGCCCCGGTGGTATTCCTATATATGCCGCGGTGACGGCGGGTGTATGTCCGTTAACGCCTATCGGCAGGTAGCTTGACCCGTCAGTATATGTAAACATGTTCGGGTTTGATGAACCTACACGAATAAACCCGTGACTTGTCCCACTCGCCACTGTAAACGATCCCGTGAAAGTAGTTGTGTCCTGGGGCCGCGCGTAACTCACGTGGAAAGTCCACTGGCCCGTCTCGGCGGGCGCAAAACGAGTCTTCCAGGTGTAGGCATCGTAGTAAAAACCCCGTACCTTATAAGTGACACCAGTCGGCGATATGAAATCGGTGTAAATGGTTACATCCCAGAATGGATTTGGGTAGAATGTGGAATCGTTGAAAGTCAGTTCATACACTTCCCACTGCCGGCCTGTAGCGGACGGCAGTTGCATTACGGGACTGGACGCATAAAGAGAAGTCGCCAATAGCAGCACGATAATGATTGATCTCATTTTGATTAGCCCTTTATTTTCTTGGTCGGCGGATTCAGAAATTGTCTTTCGCAGTCTCCTTTTGTTCCGTTAAGATGCTCAATCCCTCACGCGAATCCAATGGCTTTGCTCACATTGCGACGCCGGTTGACGAGGCAACTCTGCCGTCGACGCAGATTTCCGACAAGCCTGTTCTGAAGTTCAAAAGAGAATTTGAAGGAGACCCGGTGGAGATACGTTCATATTGCAGACTGAGAATATCCCGCAGGATGAGCCCGCACTTTCGTAAGCTCCTGAAGACATACGTCAGTTTCCCGCCTCGCCGTCAGCGGCCAAAAAGGCATGCTCCATATTCTGTTTGCAACAGCAGATCGCTGCCGGCTAAGGCACCGACTTCCGGCACATTCGAGGCAGCACTGTCCCTTCAACCTGCGGAGGCCACCCCAATGCAATTCCCGCATGGAGGCGGCCTTCGTCCCCTGACTTACTTCTTTATTAAACCCTTCAACAGGTCACCCGCTTTATTCTTTAATGCGTCTTCCTGTTTCTTCTGAATTTCGTTTTCTTTTCCCTGCACCATGGCCAGCTGGTCATTGACGTAGGTTTGATATCCCTTCAATTGACTCATGGCCTGATCCTTCTTCTGGGTTAGGAGAGCCTCGTATTCTTTCTTCTTTTGAGCAATTTGCTGGTTCAACTTATCCCGGAGGTTATTCTCGAAGCCGGCCAGTTCGTTGCCCAGCACGCTCTTCGCGCGGGATGCGAGCTGCTGATCGAGGTCGGTCGAGAAGGCCACATTAAACTTGTTCCCCGGATCCCACATGCGAAGCGTAACGCCAAACGACTTAACAGACTGAAGCACCTCCTGGACGATCCGCTCAATGGCATTCTTTGGCTGCGTCTGAAAGACAAAATTCAGGCCGGAGAATTGGATTTTCGTCTCCGAATCAAACGTATTGCCAGGCACCTTCACGTTTATCGAAGCATCTGCATTTATATTCGTGACTTTCGAGGGGAGGAAATCGGCACGTCCCAGCTGCATCGATGCAATCTTCGCGCCCGTAAGCGTCGCTTCGTACGTGTCAAGCGGGATGTCCTTCCTGCGGTCGAACATAGCCGCGAGATTCAGCGAGGCAGACCCGCCTTTTGTCAACAGGAGGCTGAGAGTCATCGGCTGACCTGTGATCCGCTGATTGTCGGTCACGTTGAGTATTTGCCCCTTACCGTAAAAATACTGCGGGTCCTGCTTCTTATCGGTCCCGCCGGAGAGGAGCATTTTCTGGATCCAGAATTTCGGATAACCGCGTTTTTCCGGAAAATGTATATTTTGTCCCTTCATTCGGGGCGGGCTCGGCTCCTTGGCCGTCTTCGGCGTGGATGGAATGTTCTTGCGAGCAAAGGCAATCCAGTACAAATACTTGTTGACATTTGCCATAATGGACTTGCCGAGCACCATTTCGGACAGGCCTTTCATGTTGAGATCGGGCAGGCGTGCCAACGAAACGATCCGGTTGAAATCCCCGGTCACGGCCGCGTCGATGGATTTGGCCGATGAGGCAAACGTATTCACGCGGTCGGTGAGATCTTTCCCCTGCGCCGTGAATGTTTGTTTCACCTCGTTGACGGTGTTCACCGAGTTCTTGACGGTGTTCAGCGCCGCCGTGATCTGCTCGGCCGTCTTGAGTTGATTGACATCGATTGATTTGACGCTGGTCTCAACCGTGGAGAGTTTTTGCTTCGCCTGTGCCATCTCGTTCAGCGTGCTCTGCCATTGCGCGCTGGCCGCCTGGAGCTGCTGTTTCAAAGAATCCATCATCCGGTAAGATTGGAGGTTGTTGGGGTTGAGAAGGCTGTCGGTGTTCAAGAGCTTCTTGACCGAGGCAAGATCGAAATTCGGCGTCTGCAGCTTGTCGACTCCGATTGCGGAGGATGCCTGGTCCATAAGCGAGGAGAACATGGAAGGACCTTTCGACTTCTCTTCAGCGGCGGGTTTCTTCGGAAGAGCGCCGCTTGTCGTTCGTTGCGTGCCAAAGACAAGATCGTTCACTTCCATCGTTTCAATGATGTACTTCCCTCGGAGTAGCTGCCCGAAATTTAGGGCAACCCGGACTTCACCCGTCTGGAAAATATTTTTCATCGGCTCTTTCGGGTCGGCGGCCTGCAAGCCTCCCCATCGGATTCCGAGCGGCGACACCGTCACTGAAAGATGCTGGATCTCCACTTTCGCGCCGGTCATTGCCTCCCCGGCGGATTCCAATCCCGACGTCACCCAGCTGTCGATGAACAAATAAACCACGACTAACAGAATGACCGAAGGGACAAGCGCGAAATAGACAAACTTTTTTCTCATGGCTGTACTCCCAGACTCCGGACCCTCTGGTACCATTTGATGAGTGAGGACCTGTTGAGTATCTGGTATATCTTCGTCTTCTCTACCCTCGCGTGGATGTGAGTACGGTAGGCGATCACGAAATGCTTCATGCCAAAATAAATCGGCACCGAAAGGATAATTCCGGAAACAAAGCTTCCCAGCACGACGGTATTATAAAACCTGCTCAACGGAGCAAGCGGCGCGTTGTACAGATAGGTCCAGAATCCATGAAGCGCCGTGAGGTCAACCAGCAGGAAGTAGCCGAAACTGTGGAAGATGGGATCGAATATGTAGGCAATAAGAGCAAAGGTGCCGAACGCAAAGAATGCCGCCGACAGATTCACGTCGAGCACAAATATAATGAGCCAGACGATTACCCCCTGGAGCGTAAGCGACGGCGATAAGCCGACGATAGCTCCAAGCGCAAACGCGCCGGCAATTTGCTTCGGGGTCTGCCCAGCTCTGAGTATCTTCAGGAAATTTGTGACGAACTTAATCCAGAACATGATACCTCCTTGACATAACCGACTTTTAACCAGCACGCTTGCCGGATGCGTCGCTTCACGGCCGACTATCAACTTCCGGCCAAGCCATCAAAAAGGAAAAGCGCTTCA